>CAYRNG010000365.1:0-8403 GCA_964425395.1 uncultured Candidatus Kuenenia sp.
ATCCCCCGCTCCTTCTCGAGGTCGTTGGAATCGAGGATCCGCTCGCCGGAGAGCTGGCTGGCCCGATACTGGCCGCTCTGCCGCAGGAGGCAGTCGACGAGCGTGGTCTTGCCATGATCGACGTGGGCGATGATCGCGACGTTGCGGAGGTCGGTGCGGCGGGCGGCGGGGGCAGGCTGGACGGCGGGCGCGGGGGTCATGCTGGGAGCCGCCCCGAAGCGGGCGGCAGAAAGGCGGGAGGGGGAGAGCAAAGCAAGAGTATCCCGGCCGGCAGCCGAACTGCCTAGCCGGGGGAGGGAATGGAGACGAGGGGGATCGAACCCCTAACCCCCGCCTTGCAAAGGCGGTGCTCTCCCAATTGAGCTACGTCCCCGATTTTGGCCGAGAATCAGACTGCGCGCGCCAAGATTCGAACTTGGGACCTCTACCTTATCAGGGTAGCGCTCTAACCAACTGAGCTACGCGCGCTCGCCGCGGCCTGCCGGCCGCCAGACCCGCGAAATTGTAGGCGGCGGCGGCGGTCGCTTCAAAGGGGGCTGGCGCCAACGGCCGTTTCCGGATAAGTTTTCTCGGATCGCGAGATCCGCGCACCACCATCCCCGGCCGCCCGAGGAGTCTCCCTGCCATGTCCGCTTCGCTTCCGTCGCCCCGCTCCCGGCTGGCCTGCCTGCTGGCCCTGCTCCTCCTGCCCCGGGCCATTCCCGCGGCCGCCGCCCCGACGGTCGCCGAGGCCCTGGCCCTCGAGCCGCGGCAGAAGGGGGTCGAGTATGACCGGCCCGACGCGGCCGAAGTCGCCAAGGCCACGATCAATCAGGAGAAGTTCGAGGGGGTCAGCGGGCTGGTGGTCCGCGGCCCCGACGGCCGGATCCTGCGGGTCTTCGCCGACACCAATGGCGACCGGGTCGTCGATCGCTGGAGCTACTTCAAGGATGGCCTGGAGGTGTTTCGGGAGATGGCCACCAATCCCAAAGACACGAAGGCCAACGAGGCCCGCTGGCTCAACGCCGGCGGCAGCCGCTGGGGCGTGGACCGCGACACCGACGGCACGATCGACGTCTGGAAGACGATCTCCGCCGAGGAGACCACCGCCGAGATCGTGGCGGCCCTGCGAGACCGCGACGCCGCCCGGTTCGCCCGGCTCCTACCCGGCAAGGAGGATCTCGAGGCCGCCGGCTTCAGCGGGGCCCGGCTCGACGAGCTGCTCGGCCGCGTGACCGCCGCCCGCCAGCAGTTCCCCAAGCTGGCGGCCGCCCAGAAGAAGGTCGGCCCGGCCGCCACCTGGGCGAGCATGCTCACGCCCCAGCCCCCCGGCATCCTCCCGGCGGGCTCGGCCGGGGTGGAGCGGGATGTGACCGCCTACGACAACGTGGTCGTCCTGGCCGAGGATGGCGGGGCCGGGGTGCAGGTGGTGGTCGGCTCGCTCGTGAAGTGCGGCGCTGCCTGGCGGCCCATTGACGCCCCGCAGTTGGCCGGCGACGACGGCCGGCTGGTCGATCTGCCCGCCTTCTTCACGCCGCCGCTCGGCGGCCCCGCCTCCGGGCCCGCGATGGCCGCCGCCGACGAGAAGATCAAGCCGCTGTTGGCCACGCTCCGGGAGATCGACGCGGCGATGGCCGGAGCCGACGCCGCCGGCCGCCGCAAGCTGGCCGGCCAGCACGTGGCCTTGCTCGAGCAGCTGGTGGCCGCGAGCGCGGGCCCCGACCGTGAGTTTTGGATGCGGCAGCTGGTCGAGACCGTGGCTGCCTACATCCAGGAGGGCTCGCTCCGCGACGGGCTAGCTCTGCTCGAGCGGCTCGGCGGCCAAGCCGAGGACGACGACCTCAAGGCATTCGTCGATTTCCGGGTGATCCAGGCCCGTTATGCCGCCGGCATGGATCAGCCCGGGGCCGACTTTGAGAAGCTCCAGGAGGGCTGGTTCGGCGACCTGGCCGCCTTCGTGGAAGCCCACCCCCGGGCCCCCGAGGCGGCCGAGGCGATGCTCCAGCTCGCCTTTCGCGATGAGTTCAGCAGCCGCGACGGCGAGGCCGTGGCCCGTTACGCGGCGATCGCCACCGCCTTTCCCGACACGCCCCACGCCCGCAAGGCGACCGGCGCCATCCGCCGGCTGGAGAGCGTCGGCAAGCCCTTGGCCCTGGCCGGCAAGGGCCTCGACGGGAAAGATGTCTCGATCGCGGCCTTCAAGGGGGGGCCGGTGCTCATCCACTTCTGGTCCACAGACTGCGAACCCTGCAAGGTGGACCTCGCCCAGATCCGCGAGCTCCAGGCCAAGTACGGCCCCCGCAAGTTCGGCTGCATCGGCGTCTCGCTCGACGGCGACAAGAACCGGCTGGCGGCCTTCCTCAAGGAGAAGCCGCTGGCCTGGCCGCAGCTCCACGAGGAGGGGGGCCTCGACAGCCGGCTGGCCGAGTCGTTCGGCATCCTGGCCCTGCCGACGATGATCCTCGTTGACGCCGACGGCACGGTGACCGACCGCAACGTGTCGATCACCGAGCTCGAGAAGAAGCTGATCGGCCTCCTCGACGGCAAGTAGGCTGGCATAGAAACCCCTGGCGCCAGCCGGGGGACGGTGCGTGGCGGCTGGCCGCGGCTTCTCTCCAGCCGGCTGATCCGCCGTTGCGGCGGCGGCGGCGGATTGCTACCGTCCTCGCCCCTGCCCCGTGGAGCGTCTGCCCCGTGCTGCCTCTTGCCGTTGCCGTGAGTCCCGTGTTTTGTGCCCTGGGAGCCGTGCAGGTGCTCGGCGTGGTGGCCGCGGGCCTGGCCCGGCTCACCGAGGGCACCCGGCATGAAACGGGGGGCCAGTGGGTCTGCCTGGCGGCTCTGGCCGTGATGGGGGGCGTTTGCGGAGTCGCCATCCAGTTCGGCCCCGACGCGGCCGCTGCCTCGGCCGGCGCGCTTGCCCTGATGACGCTGATCACGGTGGCCGACTTCTCCTCGGGCCGCTGACCCTCCAGCCTGGCTCGCCTCTGACCACGTGCCTGCCTCGCCCGGCTTCCCCAGCCTGCCTGGCCGCCGGGCCGGACCGTGATTTCTGGCAGAACCGGAAAAAAACTCCCCTCCCGACCGACCGGCAACCGATGACAACTCGGGAGCGGCTGCCCGCCGCCTGCCCGAGCCCCGAGAGTCGAGTCCGCGATCCCAACCGCGATCCCAGTCGAAGGAGTGACGCATGTCCATTTCGAGAGCCGCCTTCCTGATGGCCGTCCTGGCCTCCACGTGCCTGGCGGTGCCGGCGCAGGCGGATGATCTGGCGGCGACGGTCGCAGGTCAGCTCCGTGATTCCGGGGCCCTGAGCGGCTACCGCGTGAACGTGAAGAGCAAGTCGGGCACGGTCTGGCTCGAGGGCCGGGTGGCCGATCAGCAGCAGCTGGCTGCCGCCGTGGGCATCACCGAGGCCACGCCGGGCGTGGAGCGGGTGGTCAATCGGCTCACGATCACGCCGGCCGACGCGGCCGAGACCACCGGCGGCTTCGGGATGCCGGCCTCGGCCTGGAACATGGCCGGCCTGCCCGGCTCGGCCCCCAAGGCCGCGCCGCGAACCACGGCGGCCACCGTCGAGCCGGCCGCCGTTGCCTCGCCGGTCTCCAATCCGCTGAGTGCCGTCTCCGGCCTGTTCTTCGCCGGCGGCAGCCGGGCCGCCTCGGCCTCGGCCGGCCAGGTGCGGCTCACGCAGGCCACCAAGCCCGTCGGCCAGATGAACCGGAACGCCACTGCCAAAGCCCGGCCGATGGCCCCGCCGCGGCAGGCGGGCGGCCCGCGGACGGCGATGCGAACTGGCGGCTATGGCGACGGCATGGTGCTGCCCGCCCCGGGCGGCTACGACGGCCCGCTTGTGGACGGGCAGATGGTGCCCGGCACGATGCAATACAGCGAGGGCTATCCCCAGGGCGGGATGGTCGATGGCGGCTATGCCGGCGGCCCCGGCGGCCCCGGCATGGGGGGCCCGATGCCGATGGCCGGCACGGGCATGGGGATGCCGCCGGTCCCGATGCGAGCCGATGGGCCCAACATGCCCAACTACGCCTGGCCGAGCTACGCGGCCTCCCCCAACTACGCCGGCCTCCAGTATCCCACCCAGTATTCGCCGACCGCCTGGCCCTACATCGGCCCCTTCTACCCCTACCCGCAGGTGCCGCTCGGCTGGCGGCGGGTGTCGCTGGAGTGGGATGACGGCTGGTGGTGGCTCGACTTCGACGACCGCCACATCCACAGCCACCACCGCTGAGCGGCCGACGGCCAACGGTTTGACACCGCGACCTGCCCCGCCCTCCCGGAAGCCCCGGGAGGGCGGCGTCATTTGAGAGCCGGCCGGCCGCCGCTCCCCCAGCCGGAAAAATTCCGCAAGTTTGCCCCACCGGCCGATCGATAGAACCGGCAGAGTCGATCTCCCGTGTTCGCCCAGAGGAGTGGAGTCATGTCGTCCCGCACGCGGTTCCTGGTCACGAGCCTGATCCTGGCCGTGGCCGCCTCCACGCAGAGCGGCTGCTTCTGGCTCACCTCGCAGGGCCCCAACCTCGGCCCCCTGGCGATCCCGATCCCGGTGCCGGTCTATCTCCAGAAGTCGCGGGAAGACAAGTTCTGGAACTACGAGCGGTATGAGCGGGCGCCGGTGCTCGGCCCGATCCTGCCGGGCGGCCCCTGCGAGGCCCTCGACGAGCCCAGCGACGACGAGGTGATGCGGGCCCTCGAGAAGGCCCGCCCGGTGCAGGGCAACTGGCCCTTCCTCTACGAGATCCAGCGGAACCACGTGCGGATCACGAAGTGCAAGATCGCCGACTACGTCGATCCCCCGCGGCACCTCCCGCTGGTGGGCCCCGTCCAGGTGCACCATGCCCACTACAAGTGCACGGTCTACTTTCAGGAAGTGACCCGGGTCGGCTGGCCGGTGCCCCACACCCTCGTGGATGAAGACGTCCAGGAAGTGGTCTACATCGACCACGACCACCTCCACATGGTGGGCGACGTCGACACCGGCTGCGACGCTAACTTCTAGGCTGCAGGGGCATCCCTGCCCCGGCGAGCTTCGCGGCCCTCCAGGGGACTGTCCCCGCCTCGGGGACTGTCCCCTTTCCTGATGGCATGGGCTCTGCGGTGTGGGTAGGGGGGCGGTTTTCCTTCCCACCGTCCCCGGGCTCGCGCCCGGGGTTTCTTTATTGGGTCCCCGGGCTCGCGCCCGGGGTTTCTTTATTGGGTCCCCGGGCTCGCGCCCGGGGTTTTGATGGCGCATGGAAACCCCTGGCGCGAGCCAGGGGACGGTGCGTTGGAGCGGAGAGATCGCTGTCACCGCGCGAGTCGTGGACTCATGGCCAACTGGACGGGGCCAGCCTCGCCGCGGTCCCCACCGGTCGTGACGGTCGTGACGGCGAGACCCCCGCCCCTCAAAGCATGCGGCCCCGCCTGCCGGAGCCGCCGATATCTCCTCTGAGCGGCCGCCAGGGAACGGCCCGCCGCCACTCGGCTCCCGGCACTATCACAGTGATCGCTTCACGGAGAGGGATCTCCCGGCGCACGCTCCACGGCCCTCGGCCGCGGCGGTCTCCGCTGCGCTTTGCCGGCGTGGGCCTGGTCGTGCTTCTGGCTCTGGCCCTCCCCCCTGCCCTGGCCCTTTCCGCTGCGGTGGCCCAGGCCCAGGCTACCCGCGCCTGGGCCGGCGGCTCGGAGCCTGACCGCGAGCCGCTCCGGATGGCCGCCGTGCCGCCGGCGGCGGAGCCAGGCGACGCCGAGCCGGCCCGGCTGATCCCCACCGGCAATCTCCTGGCCACGATCCGCCAAGGGGGCTGGTTGATGGTGCCGCTGGTGGGCTGCTCCTTCGCCCTGGCCGTGTTCGGCATCGAGCGGGCGGTGAGCCTCCGCACCGCCACCGTCGTGCCACCGATCTTCGTGGAGCGGTTCATCGGCCAGCTCCAGGCGGGAGCCCTCGACCGGGCCGCGGCCCTGGAGGCCTGCGAGGCCAACGGCAGCCCGACGGCCCGGGTGTTCGCCGCCATCGTCCGCCGCTGGGGGCGGCCGGCCGTCGAGATCGAGCAGGCCGCGATCGACGCTGGCGAGCGGGAGGTCAACCACCTCCGCCGCTACCGGCGGGTGTTCAACGGCGTGGCCACGATCAGCCCGCTGTTGGGCCTGTTGGGCACGGTGTTCGGCCTGATCCGCTCCTTCAACGACGTGGCCGCCGCCGGGGCGATGGGCCGGCCCGACCTCCTGGCTGGCGGGTTCGGGGAGGCGCTCGTGACCACGGCCATGGGGCTGCTGGTGGCGATTCCCGCAATGGTCCTCCATGCCTACTTCACCAGCCGGGCCGACCGGCTGGCGATGCGGCTCGACGAGGGCTGCCAGCAGGTGATCGACGAGATCTCGCTCGAGTCGGCAGGGGAGCCGCGCCGCCGGGCCGCGGGCTGAGCCATGCCGCTGTTGCGTGCCGCCGACGACGAGGATCCCACGCCCAATCTGGCGCCGATGATCGACGTGATCCTCGTGCTCACGATCTTCTTCATGTGCGCCACGAAGTTCTCCGGCGACGAGCGGCAGTTCGAGCTCGACCTGCCGGAGGTGGGCGGGGCGGCGGTGGTCGACGCCGCCCGGCCGGAGATCGTGGAGGTGGCCGCCGCCGGCCCGCTGCGGCTGGGGCCCGACGAGGTGACGGTCGCAGAGCTCGCCACGCGGCTGGCTGCCGCCCGGGCGGCCCAGCCCGACCTGGCCGTGATGATCCGCGGGGAGCAGGCGGTGCCCCACGGCCGGATGGCGGAGATCTACGAGGCCTGCCGGGGGGCGGGCGTGCGACACGTGGCGATCTCCGTCCGCACGCGGCCCGCCGCCACCACTCGGTGAGGCGGCCGCCATGCCCACGATCTTTTTCGCCGGGGTGATGCTCGCGGCCCTGACCGGGGCCGGCCTGATGGCGCTGGTCCGCACCCGCTGGCTCGAATCGCGGACGCTTGAAAAGTGCATCGGCCTTTCGGTGGGGCTTCATCTGGTGCTGGCGGTGGTGGCGGCGCTGGTGGGGGCTTGGCTGCCGGCCTCGTGGGGCCGCCACGACGAGGGGCGGATGACGATGCTCGTGGTGCTGGCCGACGAGCCGAGCGACGACATGGCCCTGGCCCACGCCGCCCCACGGCTCGACCCCGCCGCCGAGCCGAGGCCAGAGGCCGTGGCCGACGAGGCCCCCGCGCCGCCGGCCGAGCCTTCCGCCCTGCTGCCGCTTGTGCCCCTGGCGGCCGGGGCCGTTCCCCCGCCCGACCTTGTGCCGCTGCTCGACCTGGCCGCGGCGGAGCCGGCGACGGCGAGCCCGTCCGAAGCGGCTGCTTCGGCCCCGCGGAAGACGAAGGCCGCGGAGCCCGGGGCGGCGGCCGCCGCCGGGGCGGGCGTGCCGGCGGTGTATGCCGATCGGATCGGGGAGCGCCGGGCCGCGGCGGCAGCCGCCCGGGGCGGCTCGCCTGAGACCGAGCGGGCCGTGCAGGCGGCCCTCGAGTGGCTCCTCCGCAACCAGTCGAGCCACGGCCTCTGGAACGCCGCCCGCCACGGGGCCGGCACCGCCCGCGTCGGCGGTGGCCAGCACCGCCCGGAGGTCGGGGCCAAGAGCGACCACGGCGTGACGGGGCTCGCCCTGCTCGCCTTCCTGGGGGCCGGCAACACCCACCGGGAGGGCCCCGCGGCGGCGGCCGTCGCCCGCGGGATCAACGCGGTCGTGGCGCAGCAGCGGCCCGACGGCTCACTGGCGGGCAACGCCGAGTTCTTCGCCGCCCTCTACTGCCACGGGATGGCCACGATCGCCCTGGCCGAGTGCGTGGCCCTGAGCGGCGACGACGCCCTGCGGCCGCCGCTCGACCGGGCCGTCCGACACACGCTCGCGATGCAGCACCCGCACACCGGCGGCTGGCGGTATGCCGCCGGCGACCGCGGCGACACGAGCCAGCTCGGCTGGCAGGTGATGGCGCTGGCAAGCAGCCGCAACGCGGGGCTTGGCGGCTTCGAGCAGGCCGAGGCCGGTGCCGGGAGGTTCCTTCAGAGTGTCTCGTCGGGGGCGGCCGGGGGTCTGGCCGCCTACCGGCCGGGCGAGCGACCGAGCCTGACGATGACCGCCGAGGCCCTCTTCTGCCGGCTGCTGCACGGCCTGCCGGCCGACCATCCCGCGGCCCGGGAGGCGCTCGACTGGCTGGCCCGCTCGCCGCCGGCCTCGTCGGGCTACGACATCTACGCCTGGTACTACGCCACGCTCGCGTCGTTCCACGCGGGCGGCCCGCAGTGGGATGCCTGGAACGCCCGGCTCCAGGGAACGCTGCTGCCGCTGCAGCACCGCTCCGGCGGGCCGCTCGACGGCAGCTGGGATCCCGACCCGGTCTGGGGGGGCCATGGGGGCCGGGTATTCGCCACGGCCCTGGCGGCCCTCACGCTGGAGGTCTACTACCGATA
>CAYRNG010000366.1:0-2190 GCA_964425395.1 uncultured Candidatus Kuenenia sp.
GGCCGCACTGGCCGGCCCGCCGCCGCGGGAATGCCAGGCGCCGCCGCCGAGGGTGGCATAGGCCCACTCGTCGAGGGCGGGAATGGCGATCACCCCCAGTACGCCTCGGCCGCCGTGGCGGCAGCCGACGAGCGTGGCATAGAGCGGCACGCCCCGGATGAACGACTTGGTGCCGTCGATCGGATCGACGACCCACTCGTAGCCCGATGTGCCGGGCGTGGCCCCGGTTTCCTCCCCCAGGAAGGCGTCGTCGGGAAAGGCCCCCAACAGGTCGCGACGGAGGATCGCCTCGGCGGCCCGGTCGGCCTCCGTGACCGGGGAGCGGTCGGCCTTTCGCTCGACCGTCAACGACGCGGCCTGATACCAGCGGAGGGTCTCGGCGGCCGCGGCCCGGGTGGCGTGAAGCGCCGTCTCGAGCCGGCCGGCGAGGGCGGAGTCGGGTGCTGCGGGCGGAGTGGTCATGGGCGGCTTGGATGTCATGGCTGCCGGTCGGAAGTCGGCACCGGGGGGGGCGGAGTCCAAAACGACGACAGGATGAGCATGCCGGCCCCGATGACGAGCCAGGAGTCGGCCAGGTTGAAGATCGGCCAGTCGATCACGCCAGGCACAATCACGTGGATCCAGTCGCGAACCGCGAAGACCGGCTGGCCGATCCGCTCGGCGGGAGCGTGCCAGAGGAGCCCGGGCAGCCCGAGGCGGTCGTAGAGGTTGCCGAGGATCCCGCCGCAGATCAGGGCCAGGGCCGCGAGCAGCCAGCCACTGGAGCGGGTGGCGGGCCGGGCCACCATCGTCAGGATGCCGGCCAGCGCCGCCAGGGAGATCCCCGCGAAAAGCCAGCCCATCCCCTGCCCCATGCCAAACAAGGCCCCCTCGTTCAAGTTGGTCTCGAAGGCGAAGATCCCGGGCACGAGTTCGATCCGCCGGCCGGTGCCGGGCATCCCCAGGCGGGCGAAGATCGCCTCCTTCGAAGCGAGGTCGGCCGCCAGCGAGAGGGCGACGACGAGACTGAAGCCGAGCCAGCTGCGGGCCGAGGCGTTCATCACCGGGGCTGGCGGGGACGGCCGCCGTTTTCCATCTTTTCCGCACAGCGGATGCAGAGCGGGGCGAAGGGAATCGCCTCCAGCCGCTTCTTGGCGATCACCCCCTCGCACTCCTCGCAGACGCCGTAGGTGCGGGTCCGGATCCGGCCCAGGGCCTGCTCGACGAGGTCGAGGGTCTCCTCCTCGGTGGCCATCAGGCTGAGCGTGAACTCCTGCTCCCAGGCGTCTGAGCCGATGTCGGCCATGTGGATCGGCATGCTCGACAGGTCGCCGCTGGCCTCGCTGCGGGTCTTGCGAAGGGCCGCCTCGGCCATCGTCGTCACATCGCCCCGGAGCCGGGCCCGCATCGCCTCGAGGGCTGCCTTGAACACCTTTAAATCGGCTGCTTTCATCGTTTCTGCCCGCCTCGGTCAGACTGATTGGGACGGGTCGCCCCGCCTCGCCACAGAACCGAAAGATTACCCCGCCAGTTGGGGCCTGTCAAACTGGCAGGCCTGCGGGCAGTCGGGCTCGGCTTGCCGCCTCCAAAATGCCGATCTACTTTATGAAGGCCGGCGGGGCCCCGTACCGGGATCATGATCCCGTTCCGCCGGTCAGGGCCACTGACTCCCCCGGGGCGCCTGGAGTCTGCCCGTGGCCGTCGCTGCCCGTACCGATCTCGCATTTCAGCAGTGCATCTCGCCCGCCTGCGGGGCCACTTACTCGGTGGACGAGGTGCTCACCTCCTGCCCTGCCTGCGGCAACCTCCTCGACGTGGAGTACGACTGGGACCGGCTCCGGCCCCCCAACTCGTTCGAGTTCTTCGAGCGGAAGTGGATGCGGCGGAGCGACCCCTTGGCCTTTAGCGGCGTCTGGCGGTTTCACGAACTGCTCCCCTTCGCCCCCCGCGAGAGCGTGGTCACGATCGGCGAGGGGCAGACGATGTGCCCGCCCTCCGACGGCGTGGCCGGCTTCGTGGGGATGAACCCCGGCCGGCTGTTCCTCCAATACGAAGGGCTCAATCCGTCGGGCTCGTTCAAAGACAACGGGATGTCGGCCGCCTTCACCCACGCCCGCTTGATCGGGGCCCGCCGGGCCGCCTGCGCCTCGACCGGCAACACCAGCGCCTCGCTGGCCGTCTACTGCGCGGTGACCCGGCTGATGCGGGGCA
>CAYRNG010000367.1:0-3049 GCA_964425395.1 uncultured Candidatus Kuenenia sp.
CCGGATGGCGAAGCAGTGGACCGACATGGCCCGCGACGTGCTCCGCTGCCCGCCGCGAGAGATAGCGGACGTGGCCGAGGCCGCCACGGTACCCCGGCAAAATCCGCAGTGGACCGACTACGCCGCGGCCGACGCGAGCGCCGCCCGGCACGCTGCCCGCACGGGCAAAGCCGCCCGCCAGCGGGCCGAGGAGCGAGCCGCCAAGGCCCGCCCGTGACGCGGCTCCACGGCTGAAATTCCGCGGCCGAGGGGAAAAAACGGCCGCCTCGAACGTTCGTTCAATACCGGTCCGGCCGGCGACGCGGTTTAATACTTCGGTCGGAAGTCTTCATCTTTGACAACCCGCGGGGGGTTAGCCATGAACGCGACCATCATGCTCAAGGTCACTCGCACGGTTGCTGCCGCCGCAATCCTCGCGGTGGTCGCATGCACTGCATCCGCCCCGAGCGCATTCGCCCAGGCCACGTGGGACGGCGGCGGCGCGGATGGCAACTGGGCCACCGCGGGCAACTGGGGAGGCACCACCCCGACGTTCAACAACACGCTCGACGTGACCTTCAACACTGCGGGTGCCGGCAATCTCACGAACTGGCTCGGTGCCTCGCGGACTATCCGCTCGCTCACGTTCAACGCCGACGCCGACAACACGATCGGCGTCAGCTTCACGACCAACGGTGGCACTGGCGGCCAGACGCTGACGATGGGCAACGCCACGGACGGGGCGGCGATCACCGTGCTCTCCGGGGCCGCGGGCAACATCACGCTTGGTTCGGGTAGCAACGGGCAGTCGATCGCACTGGCCGCCGACCTGGTGATCGACCACGCCGGCTCCGGCACGCTCACCACCCGCGCCATATCAGGCTCCTTCGGGGTCACGAAGAACGGCACGGGCACCTGGCAAACCCGTGCGGACAGGGGCGTGAATGACTTCACGGGCGGACTGACCGTGAACGACGGCACCGCGAACCTGCAGGGAACCGTCCAGTTCGCCGGCGGGCTCTCGATCACCGGCGGCTCCGTGAACCTCTCGGCCGGCACGGCCGATTTTTCCGGCGGCGTCACCGTCACCGGCGGCACGCTGTCGGTCACGACCGCTCCCACCTATACCGGAGACACGTCGATTACGAACGGCGTCGTCCAAGTGTCGGTCGACGACGCGCTGAGCAGCGGCACGCTCACGCTCGGCTCGGGCGCCGTGCTCCGTACGGACGGCACCAGCAACCGCCGGACGCTGGCGAACTCGGTCGCGATCACGGGCGACGTCCAGCTCGGCGAGACCCTCTCCCGGCTCACGCTCTCCGGGCCGATCGACCTCGGAAGCTCCACCCGCACGATCACCGCCGTCAACTCCGCCGACAACGGCAACCTGGCGACGATTCTCTCGGGTGTGATCTCCGGCAACGCGGAAATCATCAAGGACGGATCCGGGATCCTCGACATCACCAACGGCGGCAACACGTTCACGGGCGACGTGAGCCTCGTTGAAGGGACGCTGCGGCTGAGTTCCAACGCGATGGGCAACGCGGCCAACAAGCTCCTCGTCAACGGCGACGGCTCGGTCGGCCTCAGCAACATCGGCCTCCAATCGCTGTCGCTGTCGAACGCGATCGACGTCAACGCGAGCTTCCGCTTGAACGCCGGCAGCGCCGTGACGCTCAGCGGAGCGATGAATCTCGGTAACGCCACGCGCACGATCACCATGACGGGCGCGCAGACAAAATCCCTCGACGGCGTGATCTCCAACGGCGGCCTCGCCCTCGTCGTCGACGACGGCACCGCCCGCCTCGGCGGCGCCAACACGTTCTCCGGCGACACGACCGTGGCCGGCGCGGTGGGCGTGGTCAATCTCACCAACTCGCTCGCCCTCCAGAACAGCACGCTCGTGTACGGCAACTCGGGCGGCAGCGTGGCCTTCGACGGGATCACGGAGGCCACCTTCGGCGGTCTCTCCGGCGACAAGGCCCTCGCCCTCGCGAACACGGCCTCCGCGGCCGTCGCCCTCTCCGTCGGCAACAACGACGCCAGCACCACCTACTCGGGCGTGCTCTCGGGGGCCGGCAGCCTCACGAAGGTCGGCTCGGGTACGCTCACGCTCTCAGCAGCCAATTCCTTCGCAGGCTCCACGACCATCTCCGCCGGCACGCTCCTGCTCTCTGGCGGCGCCGACCGGCTGCCGACGACGACGGCCGTGACGATCGCCGATGCGGCTGGGGCCGTCCTCGATCTCGGCGGGCAAAACCAGACGATCGCGTCGCTCGCGAGCGCCGCCCTGACCGGCAACGGCGGGGTGGCCCTCGGCGCGGGCACGCTCACGGTCAACGGAGCCGCCGACGGCATCTTCGCCGGCGTGATCTCGGGCGCCGGCGGGCTCGTGAAGGACGGCACCGGCGACCTCGTGCTCGGGAATGCCAACACCTACGCCGGACCGACGACCGTGACCGACGGCCAGCTCATCATCGCCAACCCCGACGCGCTCGGGGGCACGGCGGCCGGCACGAGCGTGTCGGGCACCGGCCAGCTGCGGCTCAGTCCGATCACCGCGGGCATCACGGTCGCCGCCGAACCGCTGTCACTCGCCGGCGCCGGCCCCGGTGGCAACGGCACCCTGCGGAACTTCAGCGGCACGAACATCTGGCAGGGCCCCATCACGCTCACCGCCGCCAGCACGATCGGTGCCGCCAACGGAAGCCAGCTCACGATCGACGTTGCCTCCGGGAGCGCGATCACGGCCGCCGACTTCGACCTCTCGTTCACCGGCGGCGGCACGAACGAGGTCCTCGACGCGATCGTCTTGGGCACCGGGGGGATCACGAAACTTGGCGGCGGCACGACGATCCTCGCCGGCCCGAACGTCTACGCCGGTGCGACGACCGTCTCCAACGGCACGCTGCTCGTCAACGGCGACCAGTCGGCGGCCGGTGGCGCCGTGACTGTCGAAGCCGGCGGCACGCTCGGCGGCTCGGGCGTGATCGGCGGGGCGGTTTCGATCCTCGCCGGCGGCATCGTCTCGCCCGGTACGAGCCCCGGTACGCTCACCGTCAACAATGTC
>CAYRNG010000368.1:0-2288 GCA_964425395.1 uncultured Candidatus Kuenenia sp.
TCCGCCCGGCACACGGCCGTCAAGATCGCCCCCTGCTACTCAAAGGATGTGATCCACGTGACCGACGCCTCGCGGGCCGCGGGCGTGGTCGAGAAGCTGATCAATCCCGCCCTCCGGCCGGAGTTTTCTCGGGCCAACCGGGCCGCCCAGGCACGCGACGTCGAGAACTTCAAGGCCCGGCAGACGACGAAACTCGTGCCCTACGCCCAGGCCTGCGAGAAGCGGTGGACGACCGACTGGGCGGCCGCCGAGATCGCCACCCCGGAGTTCCTCGGCACCCGGGTGCTGGAGAGCGTGCCGCTCGCGGAGCTGATCCCGTTCATCGACTGGTCGCCGTTCTTCATGTCCTGGGAACTGAAGGGCAAGTATCCCGCGATCTTCACTGACCCGGTCGTGGGCGAGGAGGCTCGGAAGCTCCACCGCGACGCTCTTGCGATGCTCGACGAGGTCTCGCGGGAGGGCACGCTCGTGGCCAAGGGGGTGTATGGCTTCTTCGCCGCCAACTCGGATGGAGACGACATCGTCCTCTACGCCGACGAGAGCCGTACGGCCGAGCTTGGCCGGGTGCACACGCTCCGCCAGCAGTGGGAACGCAAGGGGCAGGACGTGTTCCATGCCCTGGCCGACTTCGTGGCCCCGCGGTCGAGCGGCCGGGCCGATTACATCGGGGCCTTCGCCTGCACCGCCGGCCACGGCTGTGACGAGCTCTGCCGGCGATTCGACGCCGACCACGACGACTACTCCTCGATCCTGGCCAAGGCGGTGGCCGACCGGCTGGCCGAGGCCTTTGCCGAATGGCTCCACGCCAAGGTCCGGCGGGAGTGGGGCTACGGCCTGGAGGAGAGCCTCTCGGCCGAAGACCTGATCGAGGAGCGGTATCGCGGGATCCGACCCGCCCCAGGCTATCCCGCCTGCCCCGACCACACCGAGAAGCAGGCCCTGTTCGCCCTCCTGGACGCCGAGCGGGCGGCGGGGATGAGGCTTACGGAGAGTTGCGCGATGATGCCGGCGGCCAGCGTGAGCGGCCTCTATTTCGCCCATCCGGAAAGCCGATACTTCGCGGTGGACCGGATCACCCGGGAACAGGTGGAGTCGTACGCCGCCCGCAAGGGGATGCCGGTGAACGAGATCGAGCGGTGGCTGGCCCCGAACCTGGGGTACGACGCCTGAAAAAAAGGTGTCAGGACTCAATTCCCGGCCGCCAGAGGCGGCACGGCCTTGGCCGGCAGGGCCGACCAAGGTGCTTTGCAGAAATGAGTCCTGACCCCTTTTTTTCGAAGCGGCCGCGGTCGCGGAGAATCATCCTCGACACCGGGCCGGTGGCCGCCGGTCCTGCGGCCACGAGCCTGCTGGTCGAGCGGTTCCTGGAACACATCCGCCACGAGCGGGGGCTGGCGGCCAACACCCAGACCGCCTACGCCCGTGACCTCCGCGACTTCGTGGCCTGGCTCGGGGGCCGGGCCGCCGGCTCGCTCACCGTCCGCGAGCTGGGCGACTATCTGGCGGCACTGGCCGGCAAGGGCCTGGCCCGCTCGAGCATCGGCCGGCAGGCCGCGACCCTGCGGGTCTTCTACGCCTTCCTGCAGCTCGAAGGGGTGATCAGCGAAAGCCCGGCCGAGCTCCTGGCTGCCGGGCGGCCCGACGACGTGATCCCAGCCACGCTCTCGCCGGGCCAGGTGGACCGGCTCCTGGAGGCTCCCGATCCGGCGAACGCCCGGGGCCGCCGCGACCGGGCGGTGCTGGAACTGCTCTACGCCACCGGCTGCCGGGCAAGCGAGGTCTCGGCCCTCCGGCTGGCCGACCTCCATCTGGCCGAGAGCTTCTGCCCCTGCCACGGCAAGGGCGACAAGGAGCGGGTCGTGCCGCTCGGCCGGCGGGCGATCGAGGCGGTCCGGGCCTGGCTGGACCGCACCCGGCCCGCCTTCGCCGCCCGAGCGGGGGGCCAGCCTTCCTGGGTCGTGCTCTCGGCCCGGGGCGGGCGGCTCTCCCGGATGCGGATCTGGGAGATCGTGCAGGCCAGCGCTGCGGCCGCGGGCATCCCGCCCGGCATCGGGCCGCACACGCTCCGGCACTCGTTCGCGACGCACCTGGTCGCCGGCGGCGTCGATCTCCGCCACGTCCAGGAGATGCTCGGCCATGCGAGCATCGCCACGACCCAGCGGTACACCCACGTCGACGCCGGCCGGCTCAAGGCCGTGCACGAGCGGTTCCACCCGCGGCGCTGAATTCACTGCTGCAGGGGCATGGCGTCGTCAACTGGCCGGCGGGTTGAAAACCCGCCGCTACGA
>CAYRNG010000369.1:0-5496 GCA_964425395.1 uncultured Candidatus Kuenenia sp.
GCGTCTCGGCTGGGCCGACCTCGTGATCGGCAGCGTGCTGATTCCAGGGGCCCGGGCCCCCCACCTCGTGACCCGCGACGACCTGGCCCTCATGAAGCCGGGCGCGGTGATCATCGACGTGGCGATCGATCAGGGGGGCTGCGTGGCCACCAGCCGGCCCACCACCCATGCCGACCCGACCTACGTGGTGGACGACGTGGTGCACTACTGCGTGACCAACATGCCCGGCGCCGTGGGCCGGACGAGCACCTACGCCCTCTGCAACGCCACGCTCCCCTACGTGATCCAGCTGGCCACGGCGGGCGTGGCGGCGGCGGCCCGGGGGAGCGGCCCGATCCGCTCGGCCGTGAACGTCTTCGAGGGGCGGCTCGTGCAGCCCGCCGTGGCGGAGGCTTTTGGGCTGCCCTGCGAGGCGTTCGACCCATGAACCCAAAACGGGAAGGGGGACAGTCCCCGGGGCAAGAGGAAAGGGGACAGTCCCCGGAGGACCGGGGACAGTCCCCATCGGGGGAAAGGGGACAGTCCCCGGTGTCGCTGCGCTGGGTCGGTGAGGCCGACGGGCACCTCGAGATCCTCGACCAGACGCTCCTGCCCGGGCGGACCGAGTGGCTGGCCGGCCGCGACGTGGCCACGGTCGTCGAGGCGATCAAGAGCCTCCGCGTCCGCGGCGCCCCCGCGATCGGGATCGCCGGCGCGTACGGGCTGGCCGTGGCCGCCGGCGAGGCGCTCCGGGCCGGCCACGGGCCCGAGCAGGCCCGGGCCCACGTGCTGGCCCGGGCCGCTGAACTGGCCACCGCCCGGCCCACCGCGGTGAACCTCCGCTGGGCGGTCGAGCGGTGCCTCGATGTGGCAAGCCGGCTCCCCGCCGCCACGACTGCGACAGACCTGGCCGCCGCGCTCCTGGCCGAGGCCCGGGCCATCCATGCGGAGGACCACGCCCTCTGCGCCGCCATCGGCCGCCACGGCGCCGCCGCCCTGCCCGCCGGCGACATCCTCACCCACTGCAACACCGGGGCCCTGGCCACCGGCGGGGCGGGCACGGCCCTGGCGGTAATCGCCGCCGCCTGGGAGGCCGGCCGCCGGTTCACCGTGTTCGCCGACGAGACCCGGCCGCTCTTTCAGGGCTCACGGCTGACCGCCTGGGAGCTCGTCGAGCTGGGCATTCCGGTGACGGTGCTCTGCGACTCGGCGGCCGGCCACCTCCTGGCCACGGGACGGATCTCCGCGGTGATCGTGGGGGCCGACCGGATCACCGCCTGCGGCGACACGGCCAACAAGATCGGCACCTACCCGCTGGCGGTGCTGGCCGCCGCCCACGGCGTGCCCTTCTACGTGGCCGCCCCGTCGAGCAGCTTCGATCTGGCCATCGACTCAGGCGCCGAGATCCCGATCGAGGAGCGGCCCGCGGCCGAGGTGCTCGCCCCCCTGGGCGTGCCCGCCGCCCCGAGCGGCGCCGCCGCCTTCAATCCCGCCTTCGACGTCACCCCCGCCCACCTGATCCGGGGCATCGTTACCGAGCGGGGTGTGATCAGCCCCGTGACCCGCGAGACGATCCGCGAGATGCTGGGGACGTGAAGCGGCCCAGCGAAGTAGGCCCGTGCCGCCGGCACGGGCTATTTGCGGCGGCGCTGAGAGGCGGGGCGGGAAGTCCGTCACGGCGTGACGAACCTACGAGCCTGACGGACCTCCATCCCAATCCGGGTCGCGGGAGGGGTGCCCGTGCTCTCTCGACGGCGTTGGCGGCAAGCGCAGGCAGGATGCCGAAGGGGGACAGTCCCCGCGGCGGGGACAGTCCCCGGGGGAGCGTCCGGCGAGATGGCACGGGCAACCCCGACCCACGGAAAGGCCAGCGTCAACCGGTCGGGCGGGTTTCCGCACGGATTCCCGCGGCGGTTTACACTTGAGTTTCACTGCCCCCCGGATGCCCGCCGCATGAACCCGTTGCTCGACGCCACTGCCCCCATGGCGGCGGGCGGCCCCCATCCCCTGAATCCCTTCGCCGACTACCGCGCGCCCGAAGTCGCCTACGACGAGCTTTGCGGGGCCGACGGCCAGCCCCGGCCCCACTGGCAGCGGCTGGTCGAGCTGCTCGGCTCCTGGCAGCCGGCCGAGCTGGCCGACCGCTGGGAGCAGGCCCGCCGGCTGATCCGCGACAACGGCGTCACCTACAACGTCCACGACGATGCCGCCGGCGAGCAGCGGCCCTGGGTGCTCGACCCGATCCCGCTGGTGATCGCCCAGGCCGACTGGGAGCGGCTCGAGGTGGGCATCAACCAGCGGGCCCGGGTGCTCGATGCCCTGCTGGCTGATCTCTACGGGCCGCAGCACGTGCTCCGCGAGGGGATCGTGCCGGCCGAGCTGGTCTACGCCAACCCGGCCTTCCTGCGGTGCTGCCACGGCATCGTCCAGCCGGGTGGCCGCTGGCTCCACCTGCATGCCGTGGTCGTGGTCCGCAACCAAGACGGCAAGTGGATGGCCCTCGGCGATCGGACCGGCGTGCCCCAGGGCCTCGGCTACGCGCTGGAAAACCGGCTCGCCGTCTCGCGGCTCCTGCCCGACGTGTTCCAGGAATGCCACGTCGAGCGGCTGGCGCCGTTCTTCATCGGCCTGCGGGCGATGCTGCGGGGGCTGTTGCCGGGCCGCGATGCCCCCCGGGTGGCCCTCCAGAGCCCCGGCCCGGCCAGTGCCACCTACTTCGAAGACGCCTACCTGGCCCGCTACCTCGGGTTCCCGCTCGTGGAAGGGGGCGACCTGACCGTCCGCGACGACCGGCTGGCGCTCAAGACGCTCGGGGGGCTCGTGCCCCTGGACGTGCTCCTGCGGCGGGTGCCCGACCGGCAGTGCGACCCGCTCGAGCTCGACGGCACGGCCCTCGAGGGCACGCCCGGCCTCGTGCAGGCCGTCCGTCGGGGGCGGGCGGTGCTGGCCAACGCGATCGGCAGCGGCCTGGTCGAGTCGCCGGGGTTCGCCGAGTTTTTGCCGGGGGTGGCCCGGCGGCTGCTCGGGGAGGAGCTGCTCCTGGCGGCACCTCCTTCGCGGTGGTGCGGGATCCCGGCCAACCTCGATCGCGTCTTGCACACGCTCGACGAGTGCGTCCTCGAGCCGGTCGCGCCGCGGCGGGGCATGAAGCGGTTCGTGCCCGGCCTACTCGACGCCCGCTCTCGGACTCGGCTGGTGGACGAGCTGCGAGCCCGCCCCGGCGACTGGGTTGGCCGCCAGCGGGTGGAGCGGTCGGTCGCGCCCTGCTGGCACGAGGGGGCGATCGCCCCGGCCTCGGTGATGATGCGGTGCTTCACGGTCGCCGCGCCGGGTGGCTACCAGACGATGCGGGGAGGCCTGGCCCGGATGAACGTCGGCCGGGCCGCCGGCGAGGAGACGCTCCTCTCCAGCCAGGGCTCGAAGGACGTCTGGGTGCTGGCCGCCGGGCCGGTGCAGCCGGTCTCCCTTCTGCGGCGGCCGGGCCAGCCGCTGCCATTGCAGCGGAGCGGCTACGACCTGCCCAGCCGCGTGGCCGACCACCTGTACTGGCTGGGGCGGCACGCCGAGCGGGCCGAGGGCACGGCCCGGCTCCTGCGGACCGTCGTCAACCGGCTGGCCTCCGAGGCCAACCAGGATGCCGGCATCGAGGCGGCGATCCTGATGGCCGCCTTCGAGAGCCCGGCCCGGGTGCGGAGCGAGTGGCTCGAGCCCGGCCGGCCGGCAACCCTCCGCGAGATCCAGGCCGCGGTCCAGTCCCTGGCGGCCGACGGCGGCCAGGCCGGCGGCGTGCAGGAGGGGATCGACCGGCTCTGGCGAACCGCCTCGGTGGTCCGCGACCGGATCTCGATCGACTCCTGGAAGGTGCTCTCCCGGGTCCGGCAAGACTGCCTCACCGGCCGGCCTCCCCTCGGGGCCGCCGGCCTGGGCCGGACCGGCGACGTGCTGCCCTACCTCGACACGCTGATCTTCGACCTCACGGCCTTCGCCGGCCTGGGCATGGAGAGCATGACCCGCGGCCCCGGCTGGCGGTTTCTCGACATGGGCCGCCGCGTGGAGCGGGCCAGGGCCTCGATCCAGCTTCTGGCCACGGCGCTCGTGCCCCCGCGGCCGCAGGCCGAGGCCGGCGACGGCACGCTCCGGCTCGGGGAGATGCTCCTCGAGATCGCCGACAGCTCGATGACCTACCGCAACCGCTACCTGGGGATGCTCGAGCCGGCCCCGGTGATCGATCTGCTCGTCATCGACGAGACCAATCCCCGCAGCGTGGCCTTCCAGTTCGCCGCCCTGGCCGACCATGTCGAGTCGCTCCCTCGCGAGGCCGCCTCGCCAGTAGTGGCCGGCGAGCGGCGGGCGGTGCTCGAGGCCCTCTCCGCCCTCCGGCTGGCCGATGTCGAGGCCCTGGCCGTGACCGGGCCCGACGGCGGCCGCGACCGGCTCGGCGGGTTGCTCGAATTGCTCGCCGGGGCCACGGCGGCCTTCTCCGAGAGCGTCACCCATCGCTACCTCGTGCATGCCATGCCGCAGCGGCGGCTGGGCGACGCCGACGCTCCCGCCGCCCCCGCCTGACCCGGAACCTCACTCATGCTGCCGCAGGTCGTGATCGTGGGCCGCCCCAACGTGGGCAAGTCGAGCCTCTTCAACTGGCTCGTCGAGAAGCGGATCGCGATTGAGGATCCGACCGCCGGCGTGACCCGCGACCGGCTCATGCAGCGGATCGACCTCGATGGCCGGGTGATCGAGCTCGTGGACACCGGCGGGATGGGCTTCGACGATCCGGACGGCCTAACCGCCCAGATCGACGCCCAGATCGAAAGCGGCCTCGGCCGGGCGGCGGTGATCCTGTTTCTGGTGGACGTGCGGGAGGGCCTCGTGGCGGCCGATGCCGAGGTGGCCCGCCGGGTGCGGCGGACCGGAGCCCCGGTCGTGCTCGTGGCCAACAAGGCCGATGCCCCGGGCTTCGACTCGGCTGCGGCCGACTTCGCCCCCTTGGGCTTCGGCCAGCCGCTGGTCGTGAGCGCCCGCCAACACCGCAACCGGGGGCCGCTGGTGGACGCGATCCTGGCCCACCTCCCCCCGGCCGAGGCCGACGACCCAGCCACGGCCGAGCTGCCCGAGATGAAGCTCGCCATGGGGGGCCGCCGCAACGTCGGCAAGAGCACCTTCGTCAACGCCCTGGCCCGCGAGGAGCGGGTGATCACCAGCCCCGTGGCGGGCACCACCCGCGACAGCATCGACGTCCGCTTCGAGGTCGATGGCAAGGGCTTCCTGGCGATCGACACGCCGGGGCTGCGGCGGTCGAAGAGCCGCACGAGCGACATCGACTTCTACGCCTTCCACCGGGCCCAGCGGAGCATCCGCCGGGCCGACGTCGTGCTCCTGTTTTTCGACGCCTCGGAGCCGATCGGCAAGGTTGACAAGCAGCTCGCCGAGACGATCACCGAGGAGGCCAAGCCGGTGGTGTTCGTGGTCAACAAGTGGGACCTCTATGCCGGCGACGTCAAGAAGCGGGAGTGGACG
>CAYRNG010000370.1:0-7210 GCA_964425395.1 uncultured Candidatus Kuenenia sp.
CGGAGGCCGAGAAACCGGGCCTCCGGGATCGCCATCCGCTTCGACTCGTAGGCCAGGTTGATCGAGCCCTGCTTGAGCACCGAATAGATGTAGTAGCCCCAGGGATCGTTGTCGAGCAGGCAGTAGACCGGGAGCTTGAGCTCGTGGTGGAGCCGGTAGAGCATCCGGCGGACGCCGCGGGGGGGCTGGCCGCCGCCGTGGGTCAGGAGGCAGCCGTGCTTCCGCCAAAACTTGTCCTCGTTGAACCGCCGCCAGACGGTGTCCTTCTCGACGTGGAGGATGAACTTCGCATCGCACGACTTGAACGTGATGATGTCGGCCTCGACGATCGAGGGAATCGAGTAGCCCCCCGATCCCATCCGGGCGCATTCGATCTCGTCGCCCGAGTCGATCAGGGTGATCGGTCCGACCATGCCGCCGCGGTTGCTCGCGTAGACATGCAGTTCCTCGCGCAGGCTCTCGAGGGTCACCTCCAGGTCCTCGATGATCGGGTCGCACTCGTCCTGGGTCGCGAAGGTCTCCTCGCGGGTGCCCTCGATCGTGTGCTTGAGAAGGTAGTAGAGGCCTCGGATGCTGGTGGTCTTCTGCTGCTCGATGAGCTGCTTGCAGCCGGTGGCCACGAGCAGGGTCTGCATGTAGCTCTTGGCCTGAGAGAGGTTGAACAGCTGGCGGCGGTTCCGCTGCCCTCCCATCTCGATGATCTTCCGCGCCTTGTTGAAGCGGACGTTCGAGAGGCTGCGGGTGGGGATGTCGAGCCAGGGATCCCGCCGCCGTTCGGCCGCGGCGGCCACCTCGTCGGCGAGGGCCACGATCAGCTTCCGGGTCTTGATGTCGACCGGCGGGAGCTTGGCGGCGGGCGAAAGGGAGGAGCGTTTCGACTTCGTGGCCATGCGCGGTAGGATTTCCAGGACAGGGAAGGATTGACGGCAGAACGCCGAAATCCTACTCCCCGGCCCCGTCCTCCGCAGCCATGACGAAATACGTCCTCGCCTACGCCCTCCTGGCCCTGTTCGTGGGCCTGGGCACCTACATCCTCTGCCGCCCCAGCCGGCGGTTCGAGGGAGACCGGTAGGGAGACGGGTAGTCCGTGTAGGCTCGTGCCGCCGGCACGAGCTATTCGGAAACGAGGTGGGGTGACGGGGCGGGTAGTCCGTCACGGCGTGACGGACCTACACGGCCGGTCAGCTGATGACTTCGTCGGCCCGGCCGACCATCCGGCGGACGAAGTGCGGGCCATGGACAAGGGCCGCGGCCGGCTTGCTCGCCGCGGCCTTCCGCGGGGCTGCGAAGAACTCGGCAATCCGGCCCACGACGGTCTCCTGCTCGGCGGCCGTGAGCTCGGGGAAGATCGGCAGGGCCAGCGTCTCCTCGGCGGCCCGCTCCGTCTGGGGCAGGTCGCCCTGCCGCCAGCCCAGGTGGGCGAAGCAGGCCTGGAGGTGGAGGGGCACCGGATAGTAGATCTCGGTGCCCACGCCGCAGCCGGCGAGGTGCTTGCGGAGGGCGTCGCGCTGACCATCCCCGATCCGGATCACGTACTGGTTCCAGACGTGCCGGCCGTGGGGATCGTTGCCCGGCACGACGACCCGGCCGGCGAAGTCGTAGCCGGCGAACAGCGCGGCGTAGCGGTCGGCGTTCTCCTGGCGGCTGGTGGTCCAGGCATCGAGGTGGGGCAGCTTGACCCGGAGCACGGCCGCCTGGATCGAGTCGAGCCGGCTGTTGATGCCGATCAGGTCGTGGTAGTACCGCGGCTCCATCCCGTGCACCCGCAGGAGCTTCAGCGACTTCGCCAGATCGTCGCGGGTGGTCGTGAGGAAGCCGCCGTCGCCGGCCCCGCCCAGGTTCTTGGTGGGATAGAAGCTGAAGCAGCCGACGTCGCCCAGGCCACCCGAGCAGCGGCCCTGCCCGGTGGAGAGGATCGACTGGGCGGCATCCTCCACCACCGGCACCCCGGCTTTTTGGGCAATCGGCAGGAGGGCGTCCATGTCGGCCGTCCGGCCGAAGAGATGGACCGGGATGATCGCCCGGCAGCGACGGCTCAGCTTGCGGCGGACGTCGTCGGGATCGACGAGGTAGGTCTCCGGATCGATGTCGGCGAAGATTGGCACCCCGCCGAGCCGGGTGACGGCGCTGGCGGTGGCGAAAAAGGTGTAGCTCGGCAGCACAACCTCGTCGCCCACCCCCACGCCCAGGGCCATCAGGGCCAGCAGGAGGGCGTCGCTGCCCGAGGCGCAGCTGATCGCATGGGGCACGTCGAGGGCCGCCGCCAGCTCCTCCTCGAGGGCCGTGACGTCGGGGCCGAGCACGAACCGGCCGGAGTCGCAGACCCGCTCGATGGCCCCGCGGATCTCGTCGCGGAGCCCGGCATACTGCCGGTCGAGGGCCAAGAGGGGCACGGCCGGGAGCAGCTCGGGGCCGACGGAACGGGCAGAATCGACGGTCGGCGTGGCACTGCTCATGATCGTTCTCGAACTCCGTAACGGGGCGAGGATGGAGGAACAATCCTTCCCATCGTCATCGTCCCGGTCATCGCTCCAATCTGAAGGGATTGCCATCCGGCCGGCCGCGGATCGGCCGCCTCGGGGCGGAAGGCAGGAGATAGGCCCGCCGCCCGGGGAGCGTCAAGGGCAGGGAAGCTGGTGGTCGTTTCGGCAGGCCGGGCAGGCTGGGCAGATGCCCGCCGCCAGCCGCCGGGATGAGTCGCCAGGAATTTTCGGCGGCAGCCACGGCCAAGACGCGCCAGTTCGCCCGTTTGACAGCGTTCCCGTGCCCGCCCTAAATTTTTCCCTGCATCCAAGGTTTCCCGGGCCGGCCGCGACCGCGGCCCATCCCGGCAAACGCGGAGGAGGGTTCGCGGAACCGGTTCGCCACGGCGGCCCGGGACCGCACATCGGATGGGATCCGCGGCGATCACCCCTGTCATCGATCTGGGACTCCTCGCGCGCCGGCTGGGGCTGCCCGTTTCCGGGGTCCAGGCCTCCGTCGAGCTGCTCGACGCGGGCAACACGATCCCCTTCATCGCCCGCTACCGCCGCGACCAGGTGGGGGGTCTCGATGAGGAGGCGATCCGCCGGATTCAAGATGGGCTGGCCCGGGGTCGGCAGCTGCTCGACCGCAAGCAGACCGTGCTCCGGACGATCCAGGGGCAGGGACGGCTGACCCCCGATCTCGAGGCCGCGGTCCTGGCCGCCGACAGCCTCAAGCAGCTCGAGGATCTCTATCTCCCTTACAAGCCCCGGCGGCTGTCGCTGGCGGAGGTGGCCCGGCAGCGGCGGCTCGAGCCCCTGGCCCGTGAGATCCTCGACGCCGCTCCGGCCGCGGCGGATCTCGACGCCCGGGCGGCAGACTTCGTCTCGCCCGACGCCGAACTGCCCGCGGCGGCCGACGTCCTCCTCGGGGTGGGGCACATTATCGCCGACGAGTTCAGCGCCCGGGTCGATCTGCGGCGGCAGCTCCGCGACATCCTCCAGCGGGTCGGCCGGCTCCGCAGCCAGCGGGTCGAGGCCGAGGGCAAGCCCCTCTCCAAGGACGAGAAGCACTTCCGCGACTACTTCGACTACGGTGAACGGATCGACCGCGTTCCGGCCCACCGGCTCCTGGCGATCAACCGCGGCGAGCGGGCCAAGCTGCTCAAGGTGCGGATCGAGGGGCCGGCCGAGGAACTCCAGGCCGTGACCGAGGCGGTGCTCGTGCCGGAGGGTCATCCTCACGCCGACTTTCTCCGCGGCTGCGCCCGCGACACCCTTGCCCGGCTGGTCCTCCCCAGCCTGGAACGCGAGATCCGCCGCGAGATGACCGACGCCTGCGAGCGGCATGCCGTCGAGGTCTTCGCCCGCAACCTCCGCAATCTCCTCCTCCAGCCGCCGGTCCGGGGCCGGAAGGTGTTGGCCCTCGATCCGGGCTTCAAGAGCGGCTGCAAGGCGGCCGTGATCGACGGCTGCGGCACGCCCTTGGAGCATGCCGTGCTCCACGTCGTCGGCCAGCAGGAGAAGCGGGAGGCCTCGGCCCGCAAGATCGTCGAACTCGTCACGACCCACGAGTGCTCGGTGATCGCGATTGGCAACGGGGCGGCGGCCCGGGAGACCGAGGCGCTCGTGGCCGGTCTGGTGGGGGGCGAACTGGCCGACCGCGACGTGGGCTACGTGATCGTCAACGAGGCGGGAGCGAGCGTCTACTCCACGAGTCCCGCCGGCCGCGAGGAGCTGCCGGCCCACGAGTCGGCGATCCGCAGCGCTATCTCGATCGGCCGGCGGCTGCAGGACCCGCTCTCGGAACTGGTCAAGATCGAGCCGGCCAACATCGGCGTGGGCCTCTACCAGCACGACGTCAAGGCGAAGCACCTCCGCGACTCGCTGGAATCGGTGGTCGAGAGCTGCGTGAACTTCGTGGGGGTGGATGTCAACACCGCCAGCCCCGCCCTGCTGCGGCACGTGGCCGGGCTCAGTCAGGCAACCGCCCGCAACATCCACGACTGGCGGATCGCCAACGGGCCGTTCCGCTCCCGGCAGCAGTTCCTGGAAGTGCCTGGCTTCGGCGAGGCCAGCTACGTCCAGGCGGCCGGTTTTCTCAAGATCACCGACGGGGTCAACCCGCTCGACGCCACCTGGATCCATCCCGAAAGCTACGACGTGGCGACGCAGGTGCTCGAGCGGCTCGGGGCCGGCCCTGGCGACCTCGTCCCGCGGCAGCAGGCTGGGGCCCTGGCCGAGAAGTCGGCCGCGGTCGATCTCGACTCGCTGGCGGCGGAACTGGGCGTCGGCCGGCTCCTTCTGGCCGACATCCTCGAGCAACTCGCCCGGCCCGGCCGCGATCCCCGCGAAGACCTGCCCGAGCCGTTCTTCAAGAAGGGCGTGCTCAAGCTCGAGGATCTCGAGGTGGGCATGGAACTCCAGGGGGCTGTGCTCAACGTCGTTGACTTCGGGACCTTCGTGGACATCGGCATGCACGACAGCGGGCTGGTGCACATCAGCCAGCTCTCGGCCCGCTACGTGCGGGATCCGCACGATGTGGTGAGCGTGGGCGAGATCGTGCGGGTCTGGGTGCTCGAGCTCGACAAGGCCCGCCGCCGGGTGGCCCTCACGATGCTCACGCCCGAAGAGCGGGCCCGGCAGCAGCAGGCGGTCGAGCAGCGGAAGCAGGCCAAGAGCCGGGGCCGCCGGCCGGAGCGAGCCGCAGGGCCTGCCCAGGCGGCCGGCCGACCACCGGCGGGCGGCGGGGCTCGAACTACCGAGCCCGTGACCCGGACCCCCAGACCCCCGAAGCCCCCCCGGCCAGCCAAGCCGCGGGGCGGACGGGCAGACCGCCAGCCGCGTGAGCAGCGGCCCCGGGTCTATGAGTCGAAGCCGGCCCGGGAGGCCAAGCCGCTCACCGAGGCGATGCGGCAGGGGCGGGAGCCGCTGCGAACCTTTGCCGACCTGGCGAAGTTCCTGCGGGCCGAGGAGGAAGCCCCGCCGGCCCCCTCAGAGACGCCGGCACCAACACCCGCCGCCGAACCGCCCGCACCCCCGCCCGCCGAGGAAAGGGGACAGTCCCCGAAGCGGGGACAGTCCCCTGCCGGCCGCGAGCCCGGGGACGGTCAATAGAAACCCCGGGCGCGAGCCCGGGGACGGTGGGCATGAAAACCACCCCGCCAACCACCCACGGATCCCATGGCATCCGCACCGCGCACGAAAGGGGACAGTCCCCTGCCGGGCGGAGAATTCACCGCTCGCGGAACGTGATCCGGCCCTTGGTCAGGTCGTAGGGCGAAAGCTCGACCTTCACCTTGTCACCCGGCACGATCCGGATGAAGTTTTTACGCATCCGCCCGGCGACGTGGGCGTTGACGATGTGGCCCCCCGTGATTTGGACGCGAAACCGCGTGTTCGCGAGGGCCTGTGTGACGACGCCCTCGACCTCGAGTGCCTCTTCTTTTTCCGCCATGGGTATCCCGGGGTTGTGACTCATCTAGAAGACTCAAACTTTAGCCCCGGGGGCCGTCACCGTCCAGCCGAGGAGCCGGCCCCTCAGGCGTCGTCGGCCGCGGCCGGGGCGGAGCCCGAGGCCTTCCACCGCAAGTAGGCGTCGAAAAACCCGTCCAGGTTGCCGTCGAGCACGCTCTGGAAGCTGCCCACGTAATGCCCGGTCCGTTGGTCCTTGACCCGCTGGTCGGGGTGGAGGAAGTAGTTGCGGATCTGGGAGCCAAAGCCAGTCTTGGGCCGCTCCTTGTAGCGGGCCAGCTGTTCGGCCTCCCGCTGCTCTTCCTGAAGCCGGGCGATCCTGGCCCGGAGCATCTTGATTGCCGTGGCCCGGTTCTTGTGCTGGCTCCGCTCGCTCTGGCACTGGACCACGATCCCGGTGGGGAAGTGGGTCAGGCGGATGGCGCTGGAGGTCTTGTTGACGTGCTGGCCGCCCGCCCCGCTGGCTCGGAAGACATCTTCCCGGATGTCCTCGTCGTTGAGCTCGACCTCGGTGTCGTCGTCGGCGATCTCGGGAGAGACGTCGACCGCGGCGAAGCTCGTCTGCCGCTTGCCCTCGGAGTTGAAGGGGCTGATCCGGACCAGCCGATGGATCCCGGTCTCCCCCTTTAAATACCCGTAGGCCCAGGGGCCGCGGATGGCGACCGTGGCGCTCTGGATCCCCGCCACCTCGTCGTCCTGCCGGTCGAGGAGCTCGACGTCGCAGTCGTGCTTGGCCGCCCAGGCGGAGTACATCCGCAGCAGCATTTCGGCCCAGTCGTTGGCGTCGGTGCCGCCGTCGCGGGCGTGGATCGAGACCAAGGCGTCGCTCGAGTCGTGGGGGCCCGAGAGCAGGGAGGCCAGCTCCAGGGCGTCGACCAGCTTCTCCACCCGGTTGGTCTCGGCGGCCAGCTCGGCTTCGAGGGTGGCGTCTTCGCGGGCCAGCTGCTCGAGGGCCTCGAGGTCCCAGCCGGCGGCCAGGGCCTCCTCGAGCGGCTTGAGGATCGCGTTGACCCCCTTGAGCTCGGCCACCGTGGCCTGGGCCCGGACGCCGTCGGTCCAGAAATCGGCGCCGCTCATCGCCTCTTCGAGGCGGGTGGCGGCCTGCTTGCGGCCCTCCCAGTCAAAGAGAGTCCCGCAGCTGGAGGAGGCGGGCCCGGATGGCTTCGGCACGATTGAAGAGAGCGGTATCCATGACGAGCGATTCTACGCGTTGGCCACCAGAGGAAAAAGGTGTCAGGACTCTTTTCTGCGAAGCACCCTGCTCGGCTTTGCCG
>CAYRNG010000371.1:0-8239 GCA_964425395.1 uncultured Candidatus Kuenenia sp.
AGCCCGCCCTGGCGGCGGTGCCCTCCCGCCCGACTCCGCCGCCGGCCGCTCCCGCTCCGCAACTGCCGGTGCCGTTTCCCGACGCCACCATGCCAAGCCCGCGGGAGCCGCGGCCCGATGACCGCGGCACCTGGGAGCCCTCCGCCGCCGAGGAACTCCTGATGGAAGCCGAACAGCTCGACAAGGCCGGCAAGTTTGCCGAGGCCCGCGTCAAGCTCGAGGCGGCAATCGCCAAGGACCCCAAGATTCCGATCGCCTACCTGGCGCTGGGGGTCGTGGCCCGCCGGCTGGGCGACTTCGAGGGCTCGGTCGATGCTCTCTCCAAGGGCATCGCCCTCGATCCGCGGGAGCCGGAGTTCTACCTCCGCCGCGGCATCGCCTGGTTTCACCTCGGGCTGCACGGGATCGCACTCGAGGATTTCGAGGAGGCTGCGGGCATCGCCTACGACGACCCGCGGCCCGAGCTCTGGCGGGGCCTGACGCTGATGGAGCTGGACCGGCCGCTCGAGGCGATCAACGCCTACGCCTCGTCGATCCGCCGCGACCGCACCTACATGCTCGCCTACCTCAATCGCGGCCTGGCCTATCTCGTGGTCGGACAGCCCCGCAAGGCGGAGTTCGATTTCGATCAGGCGATCCGCAACGATCCCCGCAACGTCCAGGCCTGGTTCAACCGGGGCGTGGCCCTGGCCCGCCAGGACCGCTTCGCCGACGCCGTGCACTCCTACGAGGAGGCCCTCAAGCGGGACCCACGGCATGAGCCCTCGCGGCGGAATATCCAGGCTGCCAGGAGCCGGCGAGGGCTGTAGGCCCGGGCCGCCGGCACGGGCTATGTGAGGTGGCGCTGGGTGGCGGGGCGGGTAGTCCGTCACGGCGTGACGAACCTACACGGGCTATTGGGTTACGGCGCTGGGTGTCGGGTCCGGCAGGATCGCGAGTTCCTCGACCGGGGGCAGCTCGATGCCGGGCGTCGCGCGGAGGATTTCGAAGGCCTCCGGCGAGACCTGCTCGAGGCCCGGTAGCGCGAGCGAGCCCCGGCCCGTCACCAGGCCGCGGGCAGCCGCGGTCGAGAGCTGCCTGACCGCCGGCAGCACGACCGGCCCCGCGTGCTGCCCGAGCGCCGCGGCCAGGTCGTCCGGCAGCTCGGCCAGCGCCGGGAGCACGAGCGGGCCGGTGTGCGCGGCCAGTTCAGCGGCCACTGCCGCCGGCAGTTGAGTCACCTGCGGCAGCACGATCGACCCCTTGTGGCGGGCCAGCGCAGCGGCGGCCGCCGCCGGAAAGGGCTCGGGGCCCGGAAAGCCGAGCTGGCCGTTGTGGCGGGCGAGGATCGCCGCGGTCTCGGGGGTGAGCCTGCTCGAGCCGCCGAGGGTGAGCCAGAAGTAGCCCGCCCCCACCAGCTGCTCAGCCACCTCCGCCGGCAACTCGCGAAGGGCTGGCAGCGACAGTTCGCCCCCCTCGTTGCCCCGCAGGGCTACGGCGATCTCGACCGAGAGTTCCCTGACCGCCGGCAGGAAGGCATGGTCCTGCCGGGCCAGCCGGCGGGCCAGGGGCTCGCTCTCGAGCGCGATCAGGTCGGGGAGGAGCAGGCCCCGGATCGACTTCGTTTCGGAAAGCGCTCCGGCCACGTCGGCCGGCAGCGTCTCGAGGCCGCCGACCACGAGCCCCACCCCCTCCTGGCCAGCCAGCGACCGGGCCGTGTCGGCCGAGAGCCGCCGCAGGTTCGGCAGCACGAGCAGAGCCTCGCACCGGGCCAGGGCCGCGGCGGCCGGCGGCGTGAGCTCGTCGATTCCGGGCAGTTCGAGCGCTGCGCCCCAGGATCCGGCCCCGAAGCCGGCGCAGGCCGCCGCGGCCTCCACCGACAGCTCGCGGACGGCCGGCAGCGAGACCACTCCTTCGTAGTCGGCCAGCGGGCGGATCGTGGCCGCGTCGATCGTCGCCACCTCGGGCAGTTCGAGAAACTCGGCGAAGTGCCGGCGGAGCGGCCGCCACTCTGGATCGCGGGTGAAGAACAGAAAGGCGTCGATGGTGCCCACCATCCCGGGCAGGTCGGCCTGGCTGACGGCCTGGAAAAACGCCCCGACCGTCTCCTCCGACTCGCCGGCGGCCACGAGCGCTTCCGCGATGGCCGCCGGCTCGTCGTGAACCGAGGGCTTGCCGAGTTGCGCGGCCACCCGCTCAGCGATCGTGGCCGGCTCGGCCGCCCGGGCCGACGGCATCGCTGCCAGCGCGAGCAGCACCCAGGAGAGCTTCCCCCGGCGGTTCATTCGGCGTCGCTCCCGGGGGCGAACACCGAGAGCCGGCCGTCCTCGATCCGCCAGGCGAGCCCCAGCGGCTCGACGAGCGCCGTGAGCAGTTCGTCGCGGGACGCATCGGCCACCTCCGCCCGGACGATCTCGCCCGGGGCGATGCCGCGGGCGACGAGCGAGGCGCGGTCGAGCTCGACGGCGAGGCCGAGCTGAGTCGCGACGGCGGTCAGCGCCTGGTCGAGCGGGGCCTCGAGCCGGAGCGTGTAGCTGTCGCGAACCGTGACCGTGCGGTGGGGCCGCTTGCCCGGTCGCGCCGCCCGCCGGGCCGGGTCGGCTCCCTCAGGACTCCGCTCGAGACCTGGGCTCGCGGCGGCCAGGGGCACAATCCGGCCGGTTGGCTGGCCGGGCCGACCGTCCCAGGCGACCCGGTGATCGAAGTGGGCGAGCACCAGATCGAACCGTTCGGCGAGCGAGACCGCCGGCAGGTCGGCGGCCGGGAAGTGATCGTGAGGGATCGCCTCGAGCCCGGCCACGTCGAGGCCGGCTGCGGCCGCCAGGCCGGCCACGAGGTCGCGGGGTCGGGCCCCCGCCGGCCACTGCCAGGGCTCGGCGGCGGCGAGCCTCTGGCGGAGGGCCGGGGGCAGGGCCGCGAGCTCCCGCCGTCGCTGGGCAGCGCCGGCCGCGGCCCGGCCGGCCACGCTCGGGGGAGCGATCCGCAGCGTGGCGTCGAGCTCTTCCACGGCGGCGTCGGCCACGGCGGCCACGCGATCGAGCACGGTTCGCAGCGGCTCGCCGCGGGCGGTGAACGTGACCGGGATCTGCGGATCGATCCGGCGGTCGAGGATCACCGGCCGGCCGGCGAGCGTTGTCGCCCGCTCGGCCCAGGCTCGCAGCGGCAGCCCCGTCCAGGAGCCGCTGACCTCGACGTCGAGGCCGGCGACGGTTCGCTCGGCCGGCGGCGGGGCTGCCAGCACGGCCCCGGCGAGTGTCACTCCGCCGAGCAGGGCCACGAGCGGCGCGGGGTGCAGAAGCGAGGAAGCCATGAGAGGGATTCTGGCAGATCCAAGACGGGACTGCCCGGACAGGCACAGACCCCCGGGAATCCCCGGGCTGGCGGCCGGGGTTTGTATGGGCGGGGGAATCCCCGGGCTGGCGGCCGGGGTTTGTTTTAGGAATCCCCGGGCTGGCGGCCGGGGTTTCTATGGGCGGGGGATGGCCCACTGCTTGCTGCGGCTGACGGCGTCGGCCCAGGTGGCCAGCAGCCGGCGGCGGGCACCGGGGTCGAGGGCCGGCTCGAAGGTCCGCTCGACCCGGCGGGCGGCCGCGACGGCGGCCTGGTCGGGATAGAAGCCGCTCGCCAGGCCCGCCAGGAGGGCGGCCCCCAGGGCGGTCGTCTCGCGGACAGCAGGCCGCTCGACCGGGATGCCGACCAAGTCGGCCTGGATCTGCATCAAGAGGTCGTTGGCCGTGGCCCCGCCATCGACCCGGAGCCGGCGGAGGGGCAGGCCGGCGTCGGCCTGCATCACCGCCACGACTTCCGCCACGGAGAGCGCGATCGCCTCGAGTGCCGCCCGGGCCAGGTGGCCGCGGTGGGTGGCCCGCGAGAGGCCGATCACGAGGCCGCGAGCGGAGGGATCCCAGTGGGGGCAGCCCAAGCCGGTGAGCGCCGGCACGATCATCACTCCGCCGCTCGACTCGACGCTCCCCGCCAAGGACTCGATGTCGGCGGCATTTTCAATCAGCCCCAGGCCGTCCCGCAGCCAGCCCACGAGCGCCCCCGCCACGAACACCGAGCCCTCCAGGCAGTAGCGGGGCTCGGCTGCCGCTCCCGGCGAGGCCGCCCAGCAGGCCGGCGTGGCGAGCAGGCCGCGGCCGCTCTCCACGAGCCGCGGGCCGGTGGCGAAGATCAGGAAGGCCCCGGTGCCGTAGGTGATCTTCGCTTCGCCCGGCTCCTCGACGCCCTGGCCGAAGGCGGCCGCCTCCTGGTCGCCGGCGGAGCCGGTGATCGGCAGGGCCGCGCCGAACAGGTCGGCCGAGACCGAGCCAAACGAGCCGCTCGAGGGCCGGACCTCGGGGAGGATTTCCCGGGGCACGTCGAAGATTCGGCAGAGCTCGTCGCTCCAGGCCAGTTCGCGGATGTCGAACAACAAGGTTCGGCTGGCGTTGGTGACGTCGGTGGCGTGGACCCGGCCGCCGGTGAGCCGCCAGATCAGAAAGCTGTCGACCGTGCCAAACAGGATCTCGCCCCGCCGGCAGCGGTCGCGGAGGCCGGGCATCGTCTCGAGAAGATGCACGATCTTGGTGGCGGAGAAGTAGGGGTCGAGCACGAGCCCGGTGCGGCGGCGGATTTCGGGGCCGACGCCGGCCGCCTCCAGGCGGCGGCAGATCGGGGCCGAGACGCGGCTCTGCCAGACGATGGCCGGAGCCACGGGCCGGCCGGTGGCCCGCTCCCAGAGGATCGTCGTCTCCCGCTGGTTGGCGATCCCGACCGCCGCCACCCGCTCAGCCCCGATGCCCGCCTCGGCGAGGACGCGACGGATGCAGCCGAGTTGCGACTCCCAGATATCTTCCGGGTCGTGCTCGACGATGCCCAGGTCTTCGCCGGCGGGGCCGGCGGCCGTCCGGACGTGCTGCGGGAATTCCTGCTGGGCGGTGGCCAGCGGCAGGCCGTCGGTGCCAAACAGGATCGCCCGGCTGGAAGTGGTGCCCTGATCGAGCGCGAGCACGCAGGACGGCGGGAGAGTGCCGGGTCGCATCCGATTTTCAGAAGCGGCGGGGGGCTTCGGGGGCCGGCAGGCCCTCGGCAAGTTGGACGCGAGTGGTGTAGCGGGCCGGGTCGGCGGCGAAGGCGGCCCGGGTCTCCGGTGAGGCGAAGAGATACATCCGCGACTGGTAGGTCACGCCATAGGCCCGCCGGCCGGGCTCGGCGGTTCCCGAGTCGAAGGCCAGCACCGGGTCGTCGCCCGAGAGGGCCGGGGCATAGCGGTCGGGCGTGGTCAGGAAGGCCTGCTGCTGCTCCGGGCCGGCGAACAGATACGTGCGGCCGCGGTGGCGAACGCCCCACTGGGCCCGACCTTCGACCCACATTCCCCGATCGGCGATTGTGACCGGGCAGTAGCCCTCGAGGCCCAGGGGCATCGAGCCATGGGAATCGGCCGCCGGCGGAGCCGTCGCCGCGGCGCCGGCGACGACTGCCGCCTGGCTCTGCGGGCGGGCCGCCGGCATTTTGGGCGGGGGCTCGACCGCCGGCTTCGACGAGCGGCCGGTGAGCCAGTTGAACGGCCGCTGCACGGCGTCCACGAACCAATTTGATGGCGGGGTCGCCTCCTTCGAGTCGGCGTCCGCGGCCGCGGCATCGAGATCGGAGACGGTGGTGGCCTGGCCGGCGTCGGGCCGCGGCTGGCCACCGGCCGCCAGCCAGGGGCCGGTGGCCGTCGCGGCCGGCTCGATCGGCCCGGCAGGCGGGCGGGCCGGCTCGATCGGTTCGAAGGCGGACGCGACCGAATGCTCCGCAGGCCAGGCGGGCGGGCTGGCCGGGAGGGAGGGTTCGGCGCCGAGTTGAGCGGAGGCCAGGGGTGCTGCGGGTGCCGGCTGGGGAGCCGCCGGCTCCGGCAGCGGAAACCGGGCCGGATCACGGGCGGGCATCTGCCGGCCCTCGGCGAAGCTCGACAGCTGCCTGACCTTGGCCGCCATGTTGGCCGCAGGCTGCTCGCCGTCATCGATCGTCGCCAGGCCGAAGAGATCCTGGTCGCGGGCGGCCCTCGCCGTTGGATCCTGACTGAGAGTCGAGGTCGCGGCGGCCAATTGGGCGGCCCGGGCCGCGGCAGCCACGAACTCGGCAGCCGTGGCAGGGCACTCGAAGCGGGTCAGCACCTCGCTCGCGGCGTTGAGAACCGCGACGCTTGGAACCCGCTCGATGCCAAGCTGACCGGCCAACTCAGGGGCAGGCCCGATGTCGATCCGCACCGGCTCGAAGCAGGCCGAGACCACGGCATCGACCTCGGTGCTCGCGAAGATGTGGGCCACGGGGCTCTCGTCCCAGGCGGCGACCACCAGGGCCAGCACCGGCCGGCCGGAGACGGTGGCGGCGGCCCGGGCGGTGTCGAGGTCGGTGTGCCAGGCAATCTCGGCGGCCGCCGTCCCCGCCAGGGCGGCGACGAGCAGGCCCGCGAAACCGCCGGACAGGCCCGCTGCCCGGGAGGATGCGAACGGGTGCTTGGGCGGCAGAGAAAACATGGCTGCGACCTCGCGGCGAAAACGTAACGTTCCGGTGCCCGGGGGCTTCCCGCGGGTCTCCCGGTCCCGGGGAGCGTGGAACGCCCTCCGGGGCTTGTGTCCGATGGAAACGATCCTGCCTCGTGTATCGGTCGAACGGGTCGGAGGAATTGCGAGGAACTTGCGAGGATCGGAAAGCCCCCGTTTCGTTCGGAAAAAAAGGCGTTGGTGGGCGGCGCGAGGCCGCGCAGAGCCCCCGGCTTGACAGCGGGGAGCGGCCCGCTGATACTTTTCCCAGTGTCGGGTTTCGGCTCGAGATTCTCGGGGGCTGGCAGTTCAGCCGGCTGATTCCGAAGTCGTCTCGCCTGGAACCCGTTCCTCGGTGTCCGACGCACCGACGGTTTCGTTCGAAAGGGTTTCCACGCGGTGGGCCAAGTCCCCCCAAGAGAAGCCCGGGAATCACTGGATCCTTTTCCCGGATCCGTTTCCTGCCGGCAGGGTCCCCGCGGGCTGCCGCCAGGTTCCTGGGCTGTGTTCAAGGCAGCTGTTTTTTAAGGCAGAAAGTGTCCTGCCCCGTGCGGGCGGTTGCAACGCGGTTGGCCGGAGGCCAGGCCGTGCTCTCTCGTTGATTCCGGCTGATTCTTTCAGGCTCGTTTTTCAGGAAGGTTTTGGAGCGTCTTTTTTATGGCAAAGCGCAGGCGATCTCGGGGTCGGGCAGGCGGCTACGGTGGCGGCCAGGGGGGGCAGGGCGGCCAAGCCGGCATGCAGGGCCAGGGGGGCTACGGACGGCGGCGAGGCCGCTATCGCCGCGGGGGTGGCGGCGGGGGCGGTCCGCCCCCGGCCGGCGCGGGCGCCGTGGGCATGGACAGCGAGGGGATGCGGCCCCCCGAGCCGGAGCCCGAGGTGAATGAAAACGGCGAGCCAATTCCGCTCGAGCCGGCGGCGGGCGTCTTGGAGATGCACCCCAACGGCTACGGCTTCCTGCGGAGCGCCGAAACAAACTACATCCGTGAGCGAGACGACCCCTTCGTGCCGGCTCCGATGATCGAGCGTTATCGCCTTCGCGAGGGCGTGCACATCAAGGCTCTCGTGCAGCCCGGCCGCCGGCAGCAAGGGCCGCGGGTGCGGGAGATCGAGGCGGTCGAGGGAATGCCGCCCGACGACTATCCCGCCGTCAAGACATTCGACCAGCTGACGCCGATCAACCCCGAGACCTGGCTGCGGCTGGAAACGGGCCAGCAGCCGCTCACCACCCGGGTGATGGACCTGCTCACGCCCCTCGGCAAGGGGCAGCGGGCCCTGATCGTGGCGCCCCCCCGGACCGGCAAGACCGTGCTCCTCCAGCAGGTCTCGCAGGCCGTCTCCGAGAACCACCCCGAGCTCTCGCTCGTGATGCTGCTCGTGGACGAGCGACCGGAGGAGGTCACCGACATGCGGCGGAGCGTGAAGGGTGACGTCCTGGCCAGCAGCCTCGACTGCGACGTGGAGAGCCACGTCCGGCTCTCGCAGCTGGTGATCGAGCGGTGCAAGCGGATGGCCGAGACCGGCAAGGACGTGTTCCTGCTGATGGACTCGATCACCCGGATGGCCCGGGCCTTCAACAAGTGGGTGGGCAACACCGGCCGCACGATGTCGGGCGGTGTCGACATCAAGGCCCTCGACATCCCCAAGAAGCTGTTCGCGACGGCTCGCGTGTTTGAGGAGGGGGGGTCGCTCACGATCGTGGCGACGGCCCTGATCGACACCGGCAGCCGGATGGACGAGTTGATCTTCCAGGA
>CAYRNG010000372.1:0-4558 GCA_964425395.1 uncultured Candidatus Kuenenia sp.
CTGCGGCCAGCAGATGGTCGGCCACGGCTCCGGTGACGTCGCGGCCAACCACCTCCTCGAGGCCCCGCCAGCCGGGAACGGCATTCACCTCCAGGACCACGACCCGCCCATCGGCCAACGGCACCAGATCGACCCCGGCTAGCGTCGCCCCCACCGCCCGGGCGGCCTGCCGGGCCAGTTCCTCCCAGGCCGGGGGCATGTCGAGCGGCCGGCCCCGGCCACCGCGGGCCAGGTTCGTGATCCACTCCCCGGCCGCCGCCTCCCGGCGGATGCCGATCACCTCCTCCCGCACCACCAGGGCCCGCACGTCCCATCCGGCATGGGGCAGGAACTCCTGCAGGTAGGCCACGCCGCTGCCCGCGGCCACGGCGGCCACCACAGCTGCGGCCGACTGACCGCGGGAGATGCCTCGGCCCCGGGAGCCGAACAGCGGCTTGACCACGCAGTCGCCGCCGAACTCCTCCCAGGCCCGCTCGGCCGCGGCCGCATCCTGCACTACCACCGTCCGCGGCACCGGCAGCCCGGCCGCGGCCAGGATCGCGAGCGCGAGGTATTTGTCGATCGCGATCTCGAGCGACCTGGGCGGATTGATCACCGGCGTGCCCCGGGCCGCGAGCCGGCCGAGCACGTCCATCCGAAAGATCACCTCTTCGAGCCGGGCCTCGGCCGGACCCGTTCCCGGCATGCCCCGCACCACCACGAGGTCGGCGGCGGCGCAAGCCGGCGGGGTGAACCACTCGCCGGCCGGCTCGATTCCCGCCCCCAGCTCCCGCCAGGGAACGATCGTGGCCGTACAGCCGCGGGCAGCCAGGGCGGTTACCAGCCGGCGGGCATGCCAGCCGGCCGGCTCGCCGAGGATGCAGGCCCGGCGGGTCATCGGCCGGCCGGGGTGCGGCCGCCCGAGCCGCTGAACGACTCGGCGATCAGGTCGGGTTCGAGGCCGCCAAAGGCATGCCTGCGGCCGGTCTCGACATTGACCAGCTCGAGGCGGGCCGGGGCGAAGAGGGCCGGATCGATGGCGTAGAAGTCGCGGCCGGCCGCCTCGAAGACCGCCAGGAAGGGGGAGCCGAAGGCGGGCGAGCCCCGGCTCACGGCCCGCGGGCCGAGCTCCGCCAGGCTCGAGTCATCGCCGGTCACCTCGAGCACGACCTTGCCGCCGTAGAGGATCGCGTCGTTGGTGCGACCGATGGCAGTCAGGTCGTCGGCCGCCACCGGCGGCAGCGGGGCGGTGCCGCTGCCGGTTTGAATCCGGCCGAGGTCGAAGCCGAGATCGTGGAGCTTGTGGAGCGCCGTCTCGAGCGACCGGGCCACCACCTGAAGCGTGCCGGCTGGGCTGGCGGTGCGGGCCACGAGCAGAGAGACCTGCTCGGCGGCGACGCCGGCGTCGCGGGCCAACTCCCGGCAGACCTCGGCCGGCGGCAGGCGGCTGCTCTCGAGGAGGCCGACCGCCACGGGCACCGCTTCCCGCAGGCCGATCGTGTCGAACAGCGACTCGCGGCCGATCGCCGCCCGAATCGGGCCGCTGGCCATCGCGAAGTAGTCGTCGCGGGCCACCTTCCAGCCGGCATACTGGGCCGCCAGGCAGGCCGCCACCGGCCGGTCGCTGCGGACTCCCACGGTCGGCCACGGGCAGCCGGGCCAAGCGGGCATGGCGGCTGCGACCGATTCAGGATCGCTCGCGGCCCCGGCGTGTACGTCGGCCCCGGCCGGCACCAGCCAGACCTCGCCCGCGCCGCCGAGGGCCGCCCGGGCCATCGCCAGGCCGACTTCGTCGCTGCCCGCCGCCCGCACGCCGCAGTCGATCACCAGCACGCCGCCCCGCCGGTCGCTGGCCACCGCGAGCTCGGCTGAGCGGGCGGCGATCTGTTCGGCGATGGCGTGGCCCGCCTTGTTGAGACCCATGCGGCTTCCTCGGGAGATAGGTCATAATGGTGGCGGCCGCTCCCGGCGGCAACGCCCCCTCGATCCCTCCCGTCCGCCAGCCCGTTTTGCCCGCCGAGGTGCTCCGCCGTGGCCAGCCTGACCGTCGAGAATTACGCCAAGACGATCTACCAGATCATGGCCGGCCAGGGGGGCCGGGCGGCTAGCACCGGGCAGATCGCCGCGGCGCTCGGAGTCTCGCCGGGCACGGTCACGAGCATGCTCAAGACGCTCGACACGGCCCGGCTGGCCACCCATCGCCGCTACGAGGGGGTGAGCCTGACGCGGGCGGGCCGGATGCTCGCCCTGCGGGTGATCCGCCGGCATCGACTGATCGAACTGTTTCTGATGCGGACGCTCGACATGAGCTGGGACGAGGTGCATGACGAGGCGGAGCACCTCGAGCATGCCGTCAGCGACTTGCTCGTGGAGCGGATCGACGCCTACCTGGGCCGGCCCGAGGTCGATCCCCACGGCGACCCGATTCCCGCCGCCGACGCCCACAGCCTCGAGGCCGCCGAGGATCTGCTGACTCGGCCGCTGGCCGAGTGCGAGCCGGGGGCGGGCTTCCGCCTGGCCCGGGTGCTCGACCAGTCGTCGGAGTTTCTCCGCTACCTCACCGACTGCGGCCTGGCCCTCGGCACGGTCGGCGAAGTGGAGCGGAATCCCGACGGGGCCGGGCTGATGCGGATCAAGGTCGAAGGCCGGCCGCTCGCCCTGGCCCTCGACGCCGCCGGCAAGCTCGTCGTCACCGACGCCTGAGCAGCCGGACCGCGGCACGGAGCCGCGGGTGGGGAGTGGTGGGGAGTGGGATGGCATTCGTACCCACCGTCCCCGGGCTAGCGCCCGGGGTTTTTTGGGAATGACGGGGGTGTTGGCGCATAGAAGCCCCTGGCGCAAGCCAGGGGACGGTGCGTTCCGGACCAACCACGACCAGCAACCACGATCAGCTGGTCCCGACCTACGGGCCCGTCTCCCAGACGGCCGCTTGGCCGAGGCATTCATCGACCTCGACGCGGAGCCGGCCGGCCGGCGGGCAGCCGGCGGTGGCGAGCGATTCGGCGAGCTTCTCGCCGATCCAGGTGGCGATCCATTCCGCGGTGGTGTTGGGCACCGGCAGGAGCACGCACTCGGCGGCCGGAAACACCCAGCGGCGGTCGGCAAAGGTGACCGTCACCTCACTGCCCCCGAGCGGGCCGGGGGCAGTGGTCACGGCCAGAAACCGATTGCCCGTGGGGAGCAGCATCTTGTGATCGAGCCCGGCCACGATCGCCGAGAGGGCGTCGCGGAGGGCGATGAAGTCGATCACCATGCCGTGCGGGCCCGGCATACCCTCCACGTCGACCCCCACGGTCCAGTTGTGGCCGTGCACCGGTTCGCAGAGCTCGTCGGTCAGCGTGATGAAGTGGCCGGCGGCGAACACGTGGACGGCCTTGCGGAGCTTGACCTGATAGCGGTCGGTCATCGGGCGGTCGCCTGGGGGGAAGCGGAGCGCGGGACAAAGCCGAGGGCCGGCTGGAGCCGGCACTCCCAGAGCAGACTATAGAGGGCGGCCGCGACGAGGTCGGCCGTGGTGCCCGGATTGAGCCGCCGGGGCTGTCGGAGACGGGCGTCGAAGGCGGCCACGCGGGCCCCCCAGTCGGGCTCGGCTTCGAGAGCCACGACCGCCGCCGCCTCTGCCGCCACGCGGGACGCCGTCTCGAGCCCGTGGCGGCGGGCAATCAAGGAGTCGGGCCGCCGGGCGAGTTGCCGGAGGGGGCAGTGGATGATCGCCGTCTCGAGAGAGTCCCCGGCGGCGAGGGCCGCGGCCAGATCGGCCACCGGGCCTGCGAACAAGGAGCCGTAGCCCTCGGCCCAGAGGGCGGCGATCGCATCGCGGTCGGCCGCCTCCTGCATCGCGCCGCGGATGTCGGCCGGCGGCGGGTCGGCCAGGTCGTAGCGATCGGCCCGCCCCAGGCCGCCCGGCCGGGCCAGGCGGATGGCCTGCCAGATCGCGGCTGCGTCGGCCGCGTCGAGCCGCTCGAGCACGGCGGCCACGTCGGCCGGGCCAAGCCGGCGGGGCCGCCCGGGCACGGCCGCGAGCGGTGCGATCGCCAGGATGATCCCAAGGTTGGCGTTGGAGGGCGTGGCCGCGGTCGCTGCCCTGACAGCCGCCAGAATGACGCCGCCCAGGGGCTGCGCCGGGGCCGCATCGATGGCCGGGGCGATCGCGATACCGGCCGCGACCAGGTTGGCGAACGAGAGATCCGGGAACGCCGCGGCCGGATGGACGTTGCCCGGCTTGGCCGCCGCCGCCTCGAGGATGCTGGCAACGGCGGCCGCCCAGCCGCGGCCCCCGGGGGCAAGGTCAGCCGGCAGCCGGCCGACGGCGGCGGTGACGCTGTCGGCAAACGGGGCGGCCTCGGGAGGCATGCAAGGATTCCGTGAGGAACGGGGCGATCCGGCCGGCGGCCTTTGCGGCGAGGGTACACTTCCCAGGCCCGGCCGGCGACCGGGCACCACAAGGGAGCGCGAGCGGGGCATGGCGTCGGTGACCAGTGACCAGGAGCAGGCGGGCGTCGGCCCGGAGTGTTTCATCAACCGGGAATTGAGCTGGTTGGAGTTCAACCTCCGGGTGCTCGAGGAGGCGGAGAACCCC
>CAYRNG010000373.1:0-5662 GCA_964425395.1 uncultured Candidatus Kuenenia sp.
CGCCCCCCCCGGCCGGCCCGCCTCCGACGGTCACCTTCCCGCCGCCGCTCACCGGTCTGCCGCCCAACTGACCGGGGCGGCGGCCCCGGCGCTGCTACCATCGGTTTCATGATCGTCGCCCCCCCTGCCCCGCCCGTCGATCCCCCGCCCGTCGCGGTCCCGCCGCTGAAGATCGGGCCGGTGGTCGTCGATCCGCCGGTGCTCCAGGCGCCGATGGCGGGCTACACCAACTACGCCTACCGGCAGGTCGTCCGTGAGTTTGGCGGGGCGGGCCTGCTGGCCACCGAGATGATCGCGGCCCGCAGCGCGATCTGGCTGGAGACCGCCCGCGGCGAGCATCCCGACCGGCTGTGGGGCGTCCGCGACGAGCCCCGTCCCTTGGCCGTCCAGATGTGGGACAACGACCCCGCCAACCTGGCCGCCGTCGGCCGGCGGCTGGCGGCCGACTTCCGGGTGAGCGTGGTCGACCTCAATTTCGGCTGCCCCGTCCGGCAGGTCACCGAGAAGGCCCACAGCGGCTCCTGGCTGTTGCGGGATCCCGACCGCGTCGGCGAGATCGTTCGCCGGGTGGTCGAGGCCTGCGGCGACGTGCCGGTGACGGCCAAGATCCGGCTCGGCTGCTCCGACGCCTGCCAAACCGCGATCGAGGTGGCCCAGCGGATCGAGGAGGCGGGGGCCGCCTGCCTCACCGTCCACGGCCGGGTGGCCGCCCAGTTCTTCAAGGGCCAGGCCGACTGGGAGGCGATCAGCGCCGTCAAGCGGAGCGTGTCGCGGCTGCCGGTCGTGGGCAACGGCGACATCGACTCGGCCGAGACCGCCGTCCGCCGGCTCCGCGAGAGCGGCCTGGACGGCGTGATGATCGCCCGCGAGGCCCTGGCTCGCCCCTGGATCTTCGCCCAGGTGGCCGCCCTCCTCCGGGGCGAGTCACCGCCGCCCGATCCCCCGCTCGCCGAGCAGCGGGAGATCGTGCTCCATCACTACGACCTCGTCTGCCGCCGGTTTGGCGTCGAGCGGGGCACCCTCCTGATGCGGAAGTTCGCCTGCGCCTACGCCCAGGGTCTCCCGGGAGCCCGCGACTTCCGCGGCCGCGTCTCCCGGGTGATCACCCGCGCCGAGTTCCTGGCAGTCGTCCGCGAATCCTTCCCGCGCGAGCGGCACTGAATGGGCTGACCCACCTGGCCGGCGGGATGGAATCCCGCCGCTACGAGGGGCGTCGTCAACTGGCCGGCGGGATACACAGGCTCCGCCTGCCCGCCAGGAAATCCCGCCGCTACGAGGCGGCCGGTTTGGCAAAACGTAGCCGCGGGTTTTCAACCCGACGGACAGCGCGAAGTGGCCGACCGGGAACGGCGGCACTGGAAACGCATCGCCAACTGGCCGGCGGGATACAACCCCGCCGCTACGAGGCGGCCGGTTTGGCAAAACGTAGCCGCGGGTTGACCCTGCGGGCAGGCAAAGCCTGTTCAACCCGACGGACAGCGCGAAGTGGCCGACCGGGAACGGCGGCACTGGAAACGCGTCGTCAACTGGCCGGCGGGATACAATCCCGCCGCTACGAGGGGCATCGCCAACTGGCCGGCGGGATACAATCCCGCCGCTACGAAACGCATCGTCAACTGGCCGGCGGGATACACAGGCTCCGCCTGCCCGCAGGGTCATCCCGCCGCTACAAGGCCCTTACGCCACGCCCGGCCACCGGACCTGGACGTCGCGGCCGGCGTAGAGGGCGCCGTCGCCGAGCGACTCCTGGATCCGCAGGAGCTGGTTGTACTTCGCGATCCGGTCGCTCCGCGAGGCGCTGCCGGTCTTGATCTGGCCGGTCGAGAGCCCGACGGCCAGGTCGGCGATCGTGGCGTCTTCCGTCTCGCCGCTGCGGTGGCTGGCAATCGAGGTGTAGCCGGCCCGGTGGGCGAGCTGGACCGCGGCAATCGTCGCGGTGAGGGTGCCGATCTGGTTGACCTTCACGAGGATGCTGTTGGCGATCCCCTCGGCGATGCCCCGGCCGAGCCGCTCGGAGTTGGTCACGAACAGGTCGTCGCCCACCAGTTGCACCCGCTCGCCGAGCCGCTCGCTGAGCAGCTTCCAGCCGGTCCAGTCGTCTTCCGAACAGCCGTCTTCGATCGACACGATCGGATACTTGCCGGCCAGGTCGGCCAGGAAGGCCACCATCCCGGCCGGGTCGAGCGACTTCCCCTCGATCGAGTAGGTGTTGCTTTTGGCGTCGAAAAACTCGGTGGCGGCCACGTCGAGGGCGATCGCCATCTCGCTCCCCGGCTTGTAGCCGGCATTGCCGATCGCCGCCAGGATCACCTCCAGGGCCTCCGCCGAGCTGCCGATGTGGGGTGCGAAGCCCCCCTCGTCGCCCACGCTCGTGGCCAGCCCCTTGTCCTTGAGCACCTTCTTGAGGGCGTGGAAGGTCTCCACGCCGGCCCGGAGGGCCTCGTCGAAGGAGTCGAAGCCCAGCGGCATGACCATGAATTCCTGCACGTCGAGCGGATTGTCGGCGTGGGCCCCGCCGTTGATGATGTTCATCATCGGGGCGGGCAGGAGGCGGGCGGTGGTGCCGCCCAGGTAGCGGTAGAGGGGCAGGCCGCAGTGCTCGGCGGCCGCATGGGCCACGGCCATCGAGACGCCGAGGATGGCGTTGGCACCGAGCTCCTTCTTGGTGGGCGTGCCGTCGAGCTCGAGCATCAGCTCGTCGACGGTGGTCTGGTCGAGGGCGTCGCAGCCCTCCAGCTCCTCGGCGATCCGGGTGTTGACGTTTTCGACGGCCGCCATCACGCCCTTGCCGAGGTAGATCCCCTTGTCGCCGTCCCGCTTCTCCCAGGCCTCGTGGGCGCCGGTGCTCGCGCCCGAGGGCACCGCCGCCCGGCCAAAGGCCCCGTCGGCGAGGGTCACGTCGACCTCGAGCGTGGGATTGCCGCGGCTGTCGAGAATCTGGCGGGCGTGGACGTCGACGATCGTGGACATGGAACCTCCGAGGTGGTGAACAGCCGAAAAGCCACCAGCGTGACGCCGCGGCCCGGGACGGCGTTGATTGTGACGGGGGGAGGGCCGTATGCAAGTGGTTTCCGGCCGCGGCGTATCGGCCGGCAAAACAGACGCTATCCTGCGGGTGGCGGCGGCGCCGGCCCCGGCCGAGTGGTGCCGGCCGCGGTTCTTTGTCCACGCAGGCGCACAAGCGGCATGTTCACCGGGTTGGTCGAGACGGTCGGAAGCGTGACGGCAATCGTGCCGGAGCCGCCGGGCGTGCGGCTGGTGGTCGCGGCCGGGGCGATCGCCGCCGACGCGGCCCTCGGCGACAGCGTCTGCGTGAGCGGCTGCTGTTTGTCGGTGGTCCGGATCGCCGGCGGCGAGCTCGAGTTTCAGCTGGGCCCGGAAACCCTCGCCCGCACGACGCTCGGCGGCCTGGCCGCAGGCGGCCGGGTGAACCTCGAGCGGTCGCTGCGGCTGGCCGACCGGCTCGGCGGCCACCTCGTGACCGGCCACGTCGACGGCCCGGGCCAGCTCGCCGAGCGGCGGGACCAGGGGGAGTGGACGACCTGCCGGTTCGCGGCCGGCCCCGCCCTGCTCGGCCAGATGGCGGCCAAGGGATCGGTGGCCATCGACGGCGTCAGCCTGACCGTGGTCGACGTCGATCAGGCGACCTTCAGCGTGGCCCTGATCCCCCACACGCTCTCCGCCACCACGCTCGGAGGCCTGGCGGTCGGCGACGGCGTGAACCTGGAGACCGATCTGGTCTTCAAATACGTGGCCCGCTGGCTGGCGGCCCGGGAGCCGGGGCCCGCATGAGCCACCAGCCTCCGCCGCCCGCCCGGCAGACCACCGCCTACCTCAAGCAGCTGTTCGCCGAGACGGGCTTTCGGATCGACGCCCGCCGGGGCCAGAACTTCCTGGTCGATCTCAACCTCATCGACCTGCTCGAGCGGACGGCGGAAATCGAGCCGGCCGACGTGGTGCTCGAGGTCGGCACCGGCACCGGGGCGGTCAGCGAGCGGCTGGCGGCCCGGGCGGCCCGGGTGATCAGCTGCGAGATCGATCCCCGGCTGGCCCAGCTGGCCCGCGACCGGCTCGTCGACCAGACCAACTTCGAGCTCATCGAGGGAGACGTTTTGGCCGGCAAGCACCGCTTCGCGCCGGCGGTGCTCGAGGCGGTGGCCGCGGGGCTGGCCGCCTCCCCCGCCGGCCGGTTTTTGCTCGTGGCCAATCTCCCCTACTGCGTGGCCACGCCGGTGATCTCGAACCTCTTGGCCCTGCCGCGGCCCTTCGACGCGGCGATCGTCACGGTCCAGCGGGAGATGGCCGAGCGGATGACGGCGGCCGCGGGGGATTCCTCCTACAACGCCCTCTCGGTCTGGGTGGGAGCCCAATGCCGCGGCGAGATCGTGCGGATCCTGCCGCCGAGCGTCTTCTGGCCGCGGCCCAAGGTCGAGTCGGCCATCCTGCGGCTCGACCTCGACCCCCACCGCCGCGGGGACATCGCCGACCTGGCCCGCTTCCACGGCTTTGTTCGCGACATCTTCTGCCATCGGCGCAAACGGCTCCGGGGCGTGCTGTTGCGGATCGCCGGCGGCAAGGGCACCGCCGGGGCCGAGGCCCGTGTGGAGGCGGCTTTTGCCGCCCTCGGGCTCGCTCCCGCCGCCCGGGCCGAGGAAATCTCGCCCGACCGGTTTGTGGCTCTGGAGCGGGCCTTCCAGGCCGCCGCCGGGCCCGCCGCGGCCTGAACGAGCGGCCTATCCTGGGGAAACGCCGCTCGTTCCGAAACTTCCGGTTGTCTGGCCGGGAGGGGTAGACTGTGGCCCTCCGGCGAGTTTCCAGCCGAATCACCGGGGTGGACCGCGGCCCGCGTCGAGTCGGAGCGGCGGCACGGGTGGAGGCCAATAGCAGCGTGATCCCCAATCCAACCACCGAGGCTTCGTTCGCCCCCACGATCGTCGATCTGCTCCGGCAGCGGGCCGCCTACCGGCCCCACGATCGGGCCTTCACCTTCCTGGTGGATGGCGAGCACGAGGAGCTCTCGATCACCTACGCCGAGCTCGACCGCAAGGCCCGGGCGGTCGGGGCCTGGCTGATGGATCGGGGCATGACCGGCAAGCGGGCCCTGCTGCTTTATCCCTCGGGGCTCGACTTCATCGCCGCCTTCATGGGCTGCCTCTACGGCGGGGCGATCGCGGTGCCCGCCTACCCGCCCCGCAAGAATCGCTCGGTGGAGCGGATCGAGGCGATCGCCGCCGATGCCGACGCCGCCGTGGCCCTGACCACCCGCGACGTGGTCGATCGGCTCGAGAATCTGGGGGCCACCGCCCCGAGCCTCGAGCACCTCACCTGGCAGGTCGACACCGAGCTCGACCTGGCCTGGGCAGACCGCTGGGACCGCCCCAACATCGACGGCGATACGCTCGCCTTCCTGCAGTACACGAGCGGCTCGACCGGCACGCCCAAGGGGGTGATGCTCTCGCACGAAAACCTGCTCCACAACTCGCTGCGGATCATGCAGGCCTTCGAGATCACCCGCAGCCAGTCGGGGGTCTTCTGGCTGCCGAGCTTCCACGACATGGGGCTGATCGGCGGGATCCTCGTGCCGCTCTACGGCGGGAAGTTCAACGTGCTCATGTCGCCGGTGGCCTTCCTGCAGAAGCCGCTCCGCTGGCTGCAGGCGATC
>CAYRNG010000374.1:0-4718 GCA_964425395.1 uncultured Candidatus Kuenenia sp.
CACCGGCCAGCGGGCCGGAAAGGCTGGCCAAGGCGGCCGGCATCACCATCGCCAGGAGCACCGCCCGGCGGGGTGGACGCAGACCTGGAAGCCCGAGCCGCGTGCGAGCCAGGGCGGCCGCGCATGCCGGATGCATTTTGCCGATGTCCCGCCGCTGCTCGATCCGAGCGGTGACGTCGTCGGCGAGGGACAGAGTGGACGCCATGAAGCGTACTGTAAAGCCACGAGGATGGCCTGGTCAACGGCCCGGGGCCTGCGGGGCTGCGATCAGCTCGTCGCGTTAGGGCCCCCAACCCGGAGACCATCATGCGCGGGTCACGAATCATCTGCGGCCACAAGCTGGTCCTGGCGGTCGCCGCCGCCTGCTTCTGTTTCCCGGCGACGACCCGGAAACTTGGCGGCTGCGGCTGGCAGGGTGGAACTCCTCGCTCGTGCCGCCCGACCCCGCCGCCCTCTGGAGGTTCCTGCCCTGGGGCTACCTGTTGACGGTGGCGCTGGAGCTGCCGGTGCTGCTCGTGGGCCTGTCGCCCCGCCACTCCCTGCGGGACCGGCTCGTGGCCGGATTCGCCCGGGCCGTCGCCTTGGGCCCGGCTGCCCTGGCCGCGGCGGTGATGGAACGGTCGGGGTGACGCGGCGGCGGTTCGAGTGGTGAGCGGTGCAGAACCCGAGCTCACAACAAGGCGGCCCGTCTGGCCAGCGACCCTATGAAGGTCGGGCTTGGCGACGTCCGTGCGCGAGCGCTGTGACCCCCTCGGTCAGAGCAGTCTGGCAACGCAGACCGTGAAGCGGTCGAAGTCCATCAGGCGACTCTGCAAGTACTCGGCGACCAGAGCGTCGTCGATGTGCCAATAGACATGGACCAGCCGATTCCGAAACCGGGCCATCGCCCGCAATGAGTCTTCCATCTCGGGTGGACAAATTCCCCGCTCGACCAGCACGGTAAAGGCATCAGCGCTGTCGGTTGGTGAGCGAAATCTCTCCGCCGCCGGGACCGCGGCCAACCGTCGGAGTTCCCTGACATAGCCGGCCAGCAGCCCGAGCAGCGTGTCGCACTTTTCCCGATCCACCATCATCGAATCGGATCCGTGGCGAGGCCGGCTGCTGCAAAGCTGGCAAGTCTTGCTTCATGGAACCGCTGGAGGCGTGGCCGTTCATCAAACCACCTGACCATCAGTTCCCGTTCGAGCGTGACGCGGGCCGGTTCATCAGTGCAATGCAGCCGGCAGCCTCGTTCCAACACCCGCGCCCGCCACTCGAGCGGTGCCTGACCGAGATTCCGCAGGTCTACATCCACGCCCAACCGCCGCGACAGGCGATCCGCCAACATCATTTCCTCGGCTATCGGCAACGCCCCCGGGGTCGCGAGGTAATAGCCGATGTCGAGATCGCTATCAGGAGTCGCGCCACCCTCGACGCGACTTCCGTAGGCGTAGGCGAGAAACACGGACGTGCCGCGAAACACCTCCGCGCATGCCGAGGAAGCGACAGCGACGATGGCAGTTCGATCCATGAAGCGGAGTATATGTCTGATCGCTCCCAAGGCTAGCTGCGGCTCGTCGCCCCACGGTCTATGCGAGGCCCGTGCCGGGCAGATCTGGCCCGGTCCTCTGCGGGGCGAGCCCCCGGGCGGCGAGGCCGGCGGCGATGGCGGCCGAGGCCGTAGCTGAGCTGCCGGCGGCGAGTTCCCGCGCCGCGACGTGGCAGTGGACGAGGTGCTCGCCCACTCGCGTGGCCGGCGGATCGACCTCGCGGCAGACGGCCTCGGCCAGCGGGCAGCGGGGATGAAACCGGCAGCCGGCCGGCGGATTGGCCGGGCTCGGCACGTCGCCCGAGAGCACGATCCGCCCTCGGCGGCGGGCCGGCTCCACGCTCGGTACGGCCGAGAACAGGGCCTGGGTGTAGGGATGCAGGGGCGTCGCGTAGAGGGCGGCTGCCGGGGCGTGCTCGACCAGCCGGCCCAGGTACATGACCGCCACCTGGTCGGAGAGATATTCGACCACCGAGAGGTCGTGGGAGATGAAGAGATAGGTGAGGCCGAGATCCCGCCTGAGCTCGACGAGCAGGTTCACGACCTGCGCCTGGATCGAGACGTCGAGGGCCGAGATCGGCTCGTCGAGCACCACGAACTCAGGCTCCAAGACGAGCGCGCGGGCGATCGCGAACCGCTGCCGCTGGCCGCCGGAAAACTCGTGGGGATAGCGGGCCAGGGCGGCGGCCGGGAGCCCCGTGCGGTCGAGGGCTGCCGTGATTCGCCGGAGCCGCTCGGTGGTGTCGCCGAGCTTGTGGACCAGCAGCCCTTCTTCGATGATCGCCCGGACCGTGAGCCGGGGGTTGAGCGAGCCGTAGGGATCCTGGAACACGATCTGCATCCGCCGCCGCAGCGGCCGGAGGGCCGCCTGGGAGAGCCCCCTGAGGTCGGTGCCGGCGAAGCGGATGGTCCCGCCGGTGGGCTCGACGAGCCGAAGGATGCTCCGGCCCACGGTCGTCTTGCCGCAGCCGCTCTCCCCCACGAGGCCGAGCGTCTGGCCGCGGGGAATCGCAAACGACACGCCGTCCACCGCCTGGACGGCCCCCACCTGCCGCCGAAGGAGCCCGCGGCGGATCGGAAAATGCGTCTCGAGATCGGTCACGGCGACGAGCGGCTCGGGCTGGCCGGTCGGGCTGAGCTCGCTGGGCTGACTGGTCATGCGGCCGGCTCCCCCGGCGGACTTGGGCGGCCGAGATCCTCGGCATAGTGGCAGCGGACGAGGTGGCCGGCCGCAAGCTCGCGAAGCTCGGGTGACTCCTCCAAACACCGCGGCCGGCGGACGAACGGGCAGCGCGGATGAAACCGGCAGCCGGCCGTGATCTCGCCGGGCTGGGGCACCATCCCGGGAATGGCCTCGAGCGGCCGGCCCGTGCCCGCCTGGTGCTCCGGCCGGGCGGCCAACAGGCCGATCGTGTAGGGATGGCGAGGCTGGGCGAAGAGCTCGGCGGCCGGGGCCTGCTCCACGATCTTTCCGGCATACATCACGGCCACGTGGTCGCAGGTCTCGGCGACCACCCCGAGGTCGTGGGTGATCAGGAGGATCGCCATTCCCAGCCGCTCGCGAAGGTCGGCAAGCAGGGCCAGGATCTGGGCTTGGATCGTGACGTCGAGGGCCGTGGTCGGCTCGTCGGCGATCAAAAGGTCGGGCTCGCAGGCCAGGGCCATCGCGATCATGGCCCGCTGCCGCATCCCGCCGGAGAGCTGGTGGGGATACTCGTCGAGTCGCCGCTCGGGGTCGGCGATCCGGACAAGCGCAAGCAGCTCGAGGGCTCGCTCGCGGGCGGCGGCCCGGGGCAGCTTGCGATGCAGCCGGACGGCTTCGGCCACCTGTGCGCCGATCGTGAACACGGGGTTGAGGCTCGTCATCGGCTCCTGGAAGATCATCCCCACCCGGCCGCCGCGGACCTGCCGCAGGCGGCCCTCGGAGAGGCCGACGAGATCGAGCGGCCGGCCGTCGACCTCGAGCAGGATCTTGCCCCGCTCAATCGTGCCTGGCGCGGCCACCAGCCCGAGCACGCTCATCGCCGTCACGCTCTTGCCGCAGCCGCTCTCCCCCACGAGCCCGAGCGTCGTGCCCCGCGGTATCGAAAGCGAGACCCCGTCCACCGCCGGCACCCGGCCGGCCGGCGTGTGGAACGCGGTCACGAGGTCCTGAATCTCGAGCAGGGGCACGAAGGGGGCTCTTTAAAAGCGTTGCGAATCCCGAAAGGGGACAGTCCCCTGCGGGTACAGTCCCCGATCCCGAAAGGGGACAGTCCCCTGCGGGTACAGTCCCCGAGGGGAGCGGCTCCCAGGCATTGACCCTCGGCGATCCACGACGAGTGGCATCACTTGCGGGCCTCTCGGAGCCGCGGGTCGGTCGCCTTCTGGAGCCCCTCGCCCACGAGGTTGAAGGCCAGCACGGTCAGGAAGATGGCGGCGCCGGGAAAGAACACCAGCCACCACATCTTGAGGTTCGAGCGGGCGTCGTTGAGCAGCGACCCCCAGCTGGCCGAGGGAGGCGGCTGGCCGAAGCCGAGGAACGAGAGGCCGCTCTCGGTGAGGATCGCCGCCGCGATCCCGAAGGTGATCGGCACCATCACCGGGGCCAGGGCGTTGGGGAGCACGTGGCGGAGGATGATCCGCCCCGGACGGGCCCCCGCCGCCCGGGCGGCCGTCACGAACTCGGCCGACTTGAGCCGGAGAAACTCCCCCCGCATCAGCCGCGAGATGCCCGTCCAGCCGGTCAGCCCCAGCACGGCCATCATCTTCCAGATCGTCGGCTTCTCCACGATCGCCAGCAGGGCCAGGATCAGAACCAGCGTGGGGATGCACATCACCACCTCGGTCGCCCGGCTGACCAGGGCATCGACCCAGCCGCCGAAGTAGCCGGCCAGGGCCCCGACCGTGATCCCGATCGTGGCCGCGATCCCCATCGAGACGAAGCCGACCATCAGGGCCACGAGCGTGCCGTGAACCATCTTCGCGAACACGTCCACGCCCGCCTGGTTGGTGCCCAGGAGGTTGCGGCGGTCGGGCCGGCCCTGATCGCGGGCCGGGTTGGCCGGCAGCCCGGGCCACTCGTCGGCCCGCACGGCCCGGTAGGGATCTTGGAACACCAGTGGCCACACCGCCCAGCTCTCCGGATCCTTCGTCTTGAGGTTCTGCGGATACTCTCCGCGAAACTTGTCGGTGACGAAGATCACCGGTT
>CAYRNG010000375.1:0-2326 GCA_964425395.1 uncultured Candidatus Kuenenia sp.
GACGGCTTCACCTTCTCCGGTGCCAGCACGCTCACGATCGGCCGGGGCGGGATCACCAACTACGACAACTCCCGGCAGACGATCTCGGCTCCGATCGCCCTCGGTGCGAGCCAGTATTGGGACGTCGGCCCTGGGGGCGTGACGGCCGGGGCGATCAACACGGCGGGCTTCCTGCTCGAGTTCGCCGGCAGCGGCACGGGGATCATCTCCGGAGCAGTCTCGGGAACAGGCGGCGTGGCCCTCTCCGGCACGCGGCTCGAAATGACCGGCACGAGCAGCTACACGGGCGGCACCTGGGTGCACTCCGGGTCGCTCGTCGTCAATGGCTCGATCGCGACCTCCAGCGGCGTGACGGTCAATGCCGGCGGCAGGCTTGCAGGTTCGGGGGTCGTGGCCGCGATCGCCGGCTCGGGTTCCGTTGATCCGGGCAACAGCCCCGGCATCCTCACCGCCCCGAGCGTCAATCCGTCGGGCGGCCTCGACTTCAACTTCGAGTTCACGCAACTCGGCTCGCCGACCTGGGGCAACGCTACGGCCAGCGGCAACGACGTCTTGCGGCTGACGAGCTCGACGGCTCCCTTCACCGCGGCGCTGACCGCCGGCAACGCGATCAACGTCTACCTCGACGTCGGGACCCTGGGCGTGGGAAACACCTTCCGAGGTGGATTCTTCACCGACCGCGACGTCGACTTCCTGGGGAGCATCTCGGCTGCGACCTTCAGCTATTTCGTGGCCGACGCGGGCGGCGGGGTGAGCTACGGCGGAACGAGCTACACGCCCTACGTCGGCCCATTCACGTTCGACTGGTCCACGGTGGTCGAGACGGCGACCTTCTCGGGTGGCAGTGAAACCGGGTATGTGACCCAATTCGTCGTCGTGCCCGAGCCCGGAACCTGGCTGCTTGTGGCCGTCGCGGTGGCGGGGGGCGTCGCGGTGCGGGCCCGGCGGCGCGGTTCACGGGTGGCGTGAAAGGGGACAGTCCCCGGGTGGAGTGATCCGAAGGGGGGGACAGTACCCTTCGGTGAGGAAGGGGGAGAGTCCTCTGCGGCGGGAAAGGGGACAGTCCCCGGGTCGGGCCGGTAGGCTTTTGCGGCATGCGGCTCTTTCCATCCGATCGCTATCCGCTGCCCCTGCCTGCGGGGCACCGGTTTCCGGTCGCCAAGTATGCAGCCCTGCGGCGGCGGCTCGAGGTGCATGCGGCGGCCGGCAGCCCGCTTGAGTTCATCGAGCCCCATGCCGCCACCGATGATGAGCTGCTCCGGGTCCACGACCGGGCCTACGTGGGGCGGGTGCTCTCCGGCACCCTCTCGGCTGCCGAGATCCGCCGGATCGGCTTCCCCTGGAGCGAGGCCCTCGTGGAGCGGTCGCTGCGGAGCACCGGGGCGGCGGTCGATGCGGCGGCCGCCGCCCTCGCCGACGGCGTGGCCGCGAGCCTGGCCGGCGGCACGCACCACGCCGGCAGCGACTGGGGGGAGGGCTACTGCCTGTTCAACGACACCGCCGTCGCGGCCCGCGAGATGCAGGCCCGGGGGCTCGTCCGCCGGGTCGTGATCCTCGACTGCGACGTCCATCAGGGCAACGGCACGGCGGAGATATTTTCAGGCGACGAAAGCGTGTTCACGATGTCGATCCACGGGGAGCGAAACTTCCCGCTCCGCAAGCACCCCGGCTCGCTCGACGTGCCGTTGGCCGACGGCACCGGCGACGAGGCGTATCTCGCGGCGCTCGCGCCGGCCGTGGCGGAGTCGTTCGCCCGCGGCCGGCCCGATCTGGTGCTCCTGATCGCCGGGGCCGACCCCTACGCGGACGACCGGCTTGGCCGGCTGGCACTCACCAAAGAGGGGCTTCTCGAGCGGGATCGGCTCGTGCTTGCCGCCGCCCGACGGGCCGGCCTGCCGCTGGCCATCGTGTGCGGGGGAGGCTACTGCGACGAGATCGAGAGCATCGTGGATATCCACACGGCCACGATGCTGCTGGCCGCCGGCGGGTGATGTTAGGTCCGTCACGCCGTGTAGGTCCGTCACGCCGTGACGGACTACCTGCCCCGCGAGTCGGCGTCGCTTCCGAATAGCCCGTGCCGGCGGCCCGGGCCTCCACGGACTACCTGCCCTGCGAGTTGGTGCCGCTTCCGAATAGCCCGTGCCGGCGGCCCGGGCCGACACGAAGCTACAGCGCCCGGCGGAACTTGCGCCGGCCCGGCTTCCCGGCTGCCGCCGGGGCGGCACCGGCTCCGGCTGCCGCCGCGATCGGCTGCGGCTCGGCGGCCCGGGTCGGCTTAGCGCTCCGCTGCCGGCCGCCCTGCCGCTGGCTTCGCCCGCTGGCCTGG
>CAYRNG010000376.1:0-13254 GCA_964425395.1 uncultured Candidatus Kuenenia sp.
CAAGTGGAGGGAGTAGCGACCCAGGCCGCAGTTGATGTGGCGGAGCTTCTCGAGATCGACGACGACGCGGGGCAGGGGGGCTGACATCTGAATCCTGGAAAGGGGCTCGCATCATCCCGTCTGAGCCCCGCGTCGGACAACCTGACCGGCCCGAGTGGCTTGCGAATGCGTCTGCCGCTCAGGTTTTGCAGGGCCAGTGGGGCTGCCGAGACGAGGCCAGCGGCGTTCCGGGCATTGCGGCCGATTTTGGCCGCCCGCGACTTGCCGCGGCTGCCCGGTCTCTCCCGGCTGCCAGGCTTGTCGAGATTTCGCCCCCCGGCCTGCTTGCCGAACGGGAGAAACCCGCATCCTTCGCCTGCTCGTGGTCGATGGCAGATGCCATATGGATGTTGGCTCTCCACCCGTGGTGCGCGACAGCCCGACGGCGGGGACCCTCTGCGTCGGCTGCGTCGTTGCGGCCGTGGCGATCGCCGTCTGCCCGCTGTCGGCCTGGGCCGAGGACGACATCTTCTTCCTGCCCCCGCCCGAGCCAGCTGCCACCTGGGTCACGAGCGGCCCGGCAGGAGACCACCCCCGGCTGCCGGCCGCCGATCCCGCACTCGAGAGCTCCCGCCCCTGGACCCGGTCTCTGGCCAGGCTGTTTCCCGACCGGTCCGATCCCTGGCGAGCGCTTGCCCCTCCCTCGATCCGAGATCCCGGCCCCGACACGAACAATTTTCCCAACAGCCCCTTCACGCTGCCCCGCGGCGGCGTGTATATCGAGACGAGCCCCGTCTACTACGAGACGGCCGCCCGGGGCATCAGCCCGCCGACCTACAACTGGGAATACCTTGTGCGGCTCGGCCTCACCGACTCGTTCGAGTTTCGGCTCTACGGCAACGGCCTGACCTTCCCGCTGGCCGATCGCGGATTCCCGTCGGCTCCCACCGACATCGGCTTCGCGCCGGTGGTGATCGACAGCAAGATGCACCTCTGGGACGAGAACCCCGACGGCTGGATGCCGGCGACCGGCCTCGAGGTCTATGTCCAGACCGAGTTCGCGAGCGAGTTTCTCCAGCAGGGCACGCAGCCGGGGGTGGTGGTGCTGTTCTCCAAGGAGTTGCCCCTGGGCTGGACCTTCGGCTGGAACATCGGCTGCGTCACCCAGGTGCAGCCCGGCGGCGGCTTCCGCTACACGGCGGCCGTCCAGTGGGCCTTCTCGCGGGCGATCACGGCCGACACCGACATCTTCCTGCAGGGCTTCCACGGCCAGGCGGCGCTGCCCCGGGGGATCTCCGACTCCGGGATCGGGGGCGGCTTCACCCGCTATCTCGGCAGCCGCTGGTGCCTGTTCGGGGCCTGGAACGCCGGCCTCAATCAGGGCGGCCCGGCGACGATCCTCTACGCGGGGCTGGCGGTGGCGCTCTAACCGCCGGCGGCGATCTTCGGCTGGGAGTTGGAGTGCCCGAGAAACGTGGCGGCCAGCTCCATCGGGACCGGCAGCACGATCGTGGTGTTGTTCGACGAGCCGACGTCGGCGAGCGTCTGCAGGAAACGCATCTGCATCGCCATCGGGTGCCCCTCGATGGTGGCGGCGGCGTCCCGCAGCTTGCCGGCAGCCTGGCTCTCCCCCTCGGCGTGGATCACCTTGGCCCGCCGCTCCCGCTCGGCTTCGGCCTGCCGGGCCATGGCCCGCTTCATCTCTTCCGGGAGATCGACATGCTTGACCTCGACCAGCGACACCTTGACCCCCCACGGGTCGGTCTGCTTGTCGATCACCTCCTGGAGTTGGCGATTGATCCGCTCGCGTTCGGAGAGCAGGTCGTCGAGATCGGCCTGGCCGAGAATGCTCCGCAGCGTCGTCTGGGAGAGCTCGCTGGTGGCATACATGTAGTTCTCGACCTCGAGCACGGCCCGCATCGGGTCGATGACCCGGAAGTAGACGACGGCGTTGACCTTGACCGAGACGTTGTCGCGGGTGATCACGTCCTGGGAGGGGACGTCGGTCACGATCGTCCGCAGGCTCACCCGGGCCATCCGGTCGATCGGCCAGAAGACGAGGATCAGCCCCGGTCCCTTGGGCGCCGGGAGCACCCGGCCGAGCCGGAAGACCACCCCCCGCTCGTACTCCGCGAGGATCCTCAGGCAGCCCAGGAAGTAGAACACCAACAGCGGGACGACGAAGCCGGCGATGCCGAGCGGATTGAGCGGGGTCATGAATGGGGCTCCGAGGCGGGGGAGGAGAGGGATGGGCTGGTGCGTGTTGCGGGGCTGGCGGGCTCGGGGCCGACGGCCGGCCGGACCCGGAGCGTGAGGCCTTCGCGGCCCACGACCTCGAGCTGGGCCGCCCGCGGGACGGGCTCGGCGCTTGTGGCCTGCCAGTGCTCGCCGTGCATCCAGACGGTGCCGGCATGGCCGGCCGGGGCCGGCTGGAAGTCGGTCTCGGCGACGGCGGCCGCGCCGAGTTGACCCTCGGCGCCGGTGGCCGCCCGGCGGCGGTGGGCCCGCATCACGCCGGCGACCAGCACAAACGTGATCAGGCCGGTGGCCACCGCGAAGGGCAAGAGCACGTTGAGCGACACGCCCACGAAGCCGGCCGGCGACTCGACGAGCATCAGCCCCCCGAGCACGATGCAGACCACGCCGCCGAGGGCCAGCGCCCCGTAGGCCGTCGCGAACACCTCGGCCACGAACATCGCCAGTCCGACGGTGATCAGGAGGAGGCCGGCGAACCGCACCGGCAGGACCGCCAGCGAGAAGAAGCTCACCGCCAGGCAGACGACCCCCAGCGTGCCGGGCACGCCCCAGCCGGGCGAGTAGAGCTCGAACAGCACGCCGTAGAAGCCGATCATCAACAGCAGGAAGGCGAGCGTGGGATTAGCCAGGGCGGCGAGGGCCCGTTCTCCCCACCACATCGGCTCCTCGACCACGTCGGCCCCGGCGGTGCGGAGCGTGTGTGCGCCGGCCGGCAGCTGCACCTCGCGGCCGTCGATCTGGCGGAGCAGTTCGGCCAGGTCGTCCGCCACCAGATCGACGGCCCCGACGGTGACGGCCTCCCCGGCCGGCACCGAGACGCTCTCCACCACGGCCCGCTCGACCCAGTCGCTGCTCCGGCCACGGAGTTCGGCGAGGGACCGGGCCCAGGCCACGGTGTCGTTGACCGTCTTCGCCTCGGCCGGCGTGGTCGGGGCGGCGTCGCCCTCGGGCGGCTTGCGATCGTTGGCGGGCGGCGGCTCGCGGCCGGGCGGAGCCACCGGCAGGCCGCCGAGCGGCACGGGGTGGGCCGCGCCAATGTTGGTGCCCGGCGCCATGGCCGCCACGTGGGCAGCCATCGTCACGAATACGCCGGCCGAGGCGGCCCGGCCGCCGGAGGGGGCCACGTAGACCACGATCGGCACGGGGCTCGAGAGAATCGCCTTGACGAGGACGCGGGTGGAATCGACCAGGCCGCCGGGCGTGTCAAGCACGATCACCAGGCACTCGGCCTCACGGGCATGGGCCGTGGCCATGACCCGCTCCAGGAACCGGACGGTGGCCGGGGTGATGGCCTCGTTTTCGAGCCGGGCGACGATGACCTGGGGCGGGGTGTCGGGGGCGGCGGCCCCGGCGACAAGCGCCGCCAGACCGATCCACCTTCGGAGCCAGCGCCACATCGGGAAGAGCCTTTTCGGACAGCGGTGCCCGCGGAAATTCCGTGCGGCCTTCCTAGCCCGTCCCTGGCGGGCAATTCGTAGGCAGCGGCTCTGGGCGGGGCTTTTTCGGCAGCGGTTGACCCGCTTCGGTGAGCCGCTCGAGCAGGGTTTCCGCGGGCGGCGGGGCCGCCGGACACCTCGCCGAAGTCAGGGCTTTGCCCTGGGGCCTGCGGTGCCAATCATCAGATGGCGGGCCAGGGCCAGGGGCTGTCGGCCGGGAGCGGGCAGACCAGTTCGATCGCCTTGGCTGTCGCGGGGTCGGCGAAGGCGATCCGCCAGGCGTGGAGGGCGATCGGGGCGGCTCGGGGGTCGGACTGGGCAAGCGGCAGTGCTGCGGCCTGAGGGCCGCTCGCCGCGTGAGGGGCGTCTGACACTTGCGGGGCTGTGTAGAGGCTCTCGCCGAGCACGGGCATCCCCCGGGCGGCCGCCTGCAGCCGAAGCTGGTGCATCCGGCCGGTGAGGGGCAATAGCTCGAGCAGCAGCCGGCCCGAGCCGGCCCACGCGACGCGGCCGGTCGTGACCGCCTCGCGGCCGCTGGCCGTGACCGCCGCCACGATCTCCGCCTTGGGCTCGTCGGGCAGCTTGCGGATCGTATCGTGCCACGTGAAAGTCTCGCCGATGGCCGGCGACTCGGCCGCGGCGGCCACGATCGCGAGATACGTCTTCGTGATCTGCCGCCGCTCGAACTGCCGGGAGAGCAGCCGGGCAGCGCGCGGCGTCGTGGCCAAAAGCAGCACGCCCGAGACGGGCCGGTCGAGCCGGTGGGGCACCCCCAGGAATCCGCCCGGGTGTCGCCGCCGGCCGGCCGCGACCGCCGCCCGGGCTGCGGGGCCGAAGAGCCGCTCCCGAAGGAGCGACTCGACCGAGTCGATCCCGGTCGGGGCCTGGGTCGGCAGGCCGGCCGGCTTGGCGACGGCCAGCACGCCGCCGGAATCGTAGAGAATGTCGAGGTTCATCACCGGTCCCAGATGAACCAAGTGCGGCTGGCGAGCCGCAGGAGCTCGCCGATGCCCCGTCTCGCCTCGGTGAGATCCGCCTTGCTCGCGCCGTGAGCACGATCGGTGAAGGTGATCGGCACCTCCACGAATCGGCCGCCGGCGCGGTTGACCTGCCAGAGAAAATCCTCGTGGAAGGCATAGCCTTGGGCGAACGGCCCCCGCACCCGCTCGAGCACCGCCAGCCGCACGGCCCGGAAGCCGCTTGAGGCATCCTTCACCGGCACCCACAGCACCCAGCGCGTGAAGAAACTCACGAGCCAGCTGGCCACGTGCCGCCTGAGCGGCCAGCCCACCGTCCGACCGCCGGGCACCCGCCGGGAGCCGATCACCACGTCCACCGGCCGGTCTCCCGGCGTTTCGAGTGCCGCGATGAGCCGGGGAATGTCGGCCGGATCGTGGCTGAAGTCGGCGTCCATGTTGATGACGACATCGAAGCCCTGCCGCCGGGCCTCGTCGAATCCCTCCAGGGTTGCACTCCCCAGGCCCCGCCTGCCCGTCCGCACGAGCACGTGCAGCCGCGGCTCTCGTGCCGCCCGCTCGAGGGCCATCCGGCCCGTGCCGTCGGGCGAGTCGTCATCGACGACGAGCAGCTGCAGCTCGGGAGCCACCGCCAGCACGGCGTCGATCAGCCCGAGGACGTTATCTCGCTCGTTGTAGGTCGCCGCCTGAACAATCACCCGTCCCGCCGGCCAGTCATCATCCGACCGAAGATCTGCCAAACACTCGTCAGGCATGCGGCAACCATCGATTGGCGTCTCGTGACGGCAGGCTGATGGGCAGATTGCGAAGCATCTGCGATCACTCTCGGTGTCCGGGGCAGTAGCGGGCGGGGGGCGGGAAACCGTTCACGACGAAGAGCCAGCCCTGCTGCCCACACCTTCCCGGCGAAGGCAATGGACTCCGCTGCAGCCGCCGATTATCGCAGACTCGGCAGGCAAAAGTCGGGGCGACTGGATTCGAACCAGCGACCTCTACGTCCCGAACGTAGCGCTCTAGCCAGGCTGAGCTACGCCCCGAGCGGTGCGACAGGGGCCGGATCAACCGGCATCGGGCCGCACGCGGGAAGAGTCATTGAAGACTACCCGGCCGCCGGCCCGGGAGCAACGCCAGCCGGTTTTCGCCGCCGCTCGCCGCCTCATTCCACCGTCACGCTTTTGGCCAGGTTCCGGGGCTGGTCCACGTCGCAGCCGCGGTTCACGGCGATGTGGTAGGCCAGGAGCTGGAGCGGGATCACGGCCAACAGCGGCGACAGGGCGTCGTCGGTCTCGGGAATCTCGATCACGAACTCCGCCAGCCGCTTGACCTCGTCCTGCCCGGGCGTGGTCACGGCAATCACCCGCCCCTGCCGGGCCTTCACCTCCTCGATGTTGGAGAGCATCTTGTCGCTGGTGTGGGCCGTGGCCGCGATCACCACGACCGGCATCAGCCGGTCGATGAGCGCGATCGGCCCATGCTTCATCTCGGCGGCCGGATAGCCCTCGGCGTGGATGTAGGAGATTTCCTTGAGCTTGAGCGCCCCTTCGAGGGCGACCGGAAAATTGAACGACCGGCCCAGGTAGAGGAAGTTGGGAGCGTAGGTGAACCGATCGGCAAGCGCTTGGATCGCGGCGTCTTGACGGAGGATCGTCGCGATCTTGGCGGGTATCGCGGCCAGCTCGTCGGCCAGGGCCGCTGCCCGGTCCCGGTCGATCGCGCCCCGCCGGTGGGCCAAGGCCAGGGCCACCAGCGCAAGCGCCGTCACCTGGGCCGTGAAGGCCTTCGTCGAGGCGACGCCGATCTCCGGCCCGGCGTGGGTGTAGACGCCGGCATCGGTGTCGCGGGCGAGCGTCGAGCCGACCACGTTGCAGATGCCCAGCGCCAACGCCCCGCGGGCCTTGGCCTCCCGAAGGGCCGCGATCGTGTCGGCCGTCTCGCCGCTCTGCGAGATCGCCAGGAGCACGTCGCGATCGTCCAGGAGCGGCTCGCGGTAGCGAAACTCGGAGGCATACTCCACCTCCACCGGCAGCCGGGCCAGCTGCTCGATCAGGTACTCGCCGACGAGCGCCGAATGCCAGCTCGTGCCGCAGGCGGCGATCGTGAGCTTGGGGGCCGCCGCCACCCGGTCGAGCACGCCGGCCAGGCCGCCGAGCTGCACGCAGCCGGTCGGCAGGAGCCGGCCGCGGAGGCAGTCGGCGATCGCCCGCGGCTGCTCGTGGATTTCCTTGAGCATGAAGTGCGGGTAGCCCCCCTTCTCGATCGCGTCGAGCGAAAGGGCCAGCTCGTGCACCTCCTTGGTGAGCGGCACGTCGTCGATCGTGCGGACGTCGCAGCTGCCGGGGCCGATCACGGCCAGCTCGCCGTCGTCGAGATAGACCACCTTGTTCGTGTATTCGACAATCGGCGTGGCGTCGGAGGCCACGAACGACTCCCCCTCCCCGAGGCCGACGAGCAGCGGCGAGCCCCGGCGGGCCACGAACAGCCGGCCCGGCTCCCGGAGGCTCACGATCGCCAGCCCGTAGGTGCCCGTCACCTGCTTGAGGGCCAGCCGGATCGCCTCCTCGAAGGCCAGCGACGGATCGGCCTCGAGGATCTCCTCGATCAGTTGGACCACCACCTCGGAATCAGTCTGGCTCTTGAACACGCGGCCCTTGGCGGCGAGCGTCTGCTTGAGAGCGGCGTAGTTTTCGATGATCCCGTTGTGGACCAGAGCGATCGAGCCCGAGCCGCTGAGATGGGGATGGGCATTGGTGTCATCGGGGCCGCCGTGGGTGGCCCAGCGGGTGTGGCCGATGCCGAGCGTGCCGGAGGGCGGATCGGCCCCCAGCCGGCTCTCCAGGTCGCGGACCTTGCCGGCGCACTTGGCGACCTCCAGGCCGCCGTTGACCAGGGCGATCCCGGCCGAGTCGTAGCCCCGGTATTCGAGCCGCCCCAGGCCCTTGAGGAGGATCTCCCGGCAGTCACGCCTTCCGATATAGCCGACGATGCCGCACATTCCGTTGCCTCCGCTCTGAAAGTCGCCTGAACCAAGTAGTATACGGTCAGTCACCGGGTTTTCTCCCGACCGCGACGGGCGACCCTTGGCCGCCATGCTTGCATGCTGCCCCCGCGTATCCCCCAGATGAACGTGCCACAGTTGATCTTGTTCGAGGACGGGGTGGCAACACACCTGCAGCCGCTCTCCCTGACCCGGCCCGTGCACGATCTGCGGGTCGGCCTGCTCACCATTCGCGAACAATGGCAGCAGGCCCTCGGGAGCCCCGCGACCGGCCTGGCTGCGGCCGGCCTCCGGGAGTTGTTCCCGACCTCTTCGCAGGCCGGGGCCGAGGGCTGCCTGTGGATCAACGCCCGTTACCTGCCGACGCCCCCCGTTGCCGCCGCGGTGGCCGCCCTCGATTCCGGCCACCTGCAGTATGGCGATGAACTGGTGGCGGTCCGGTCGGACGCTGCCGAAACGGCCGCCTGGCTCGCTGCCGGAGAGCCGTTGCCCTGCGGTCAGCGGCGTGAACTCGCAGCCGATCCAGCCCGGCTCCGTCATCCCTGGGATGTCTCCCGGTTCGCGGCCCAGGGCATCGCGTCCGATGCCGCCACCAGCGGCTGGCCGCCCGGCCGCGGGATTGGCTGCCACCCGGCGGCGGTCGTGGACCTGCCCGAGCGGCTCTTCATGCACGGCTCGGCCGTCGTCGAGCCCGGAGCGATCCTCGTGACCGAGGAGGGGCCGATCATCCTGGCTGCTGGAGCGCGGGTGATGGCCGGGGCGATGCTCCGCGGGCCGGTGGCCGTGGGGCAGGATGCGACGGTTCGAATGGGCGCGAGAATCTACGGTGGCACCGTGATCGGCCCGCACTCGAAGGTCGGCGGCGAGGTGGCCGCGAGCGTGTTTCACTCCTATTCCAACAAGGCCCACGAAGGCTACGTGGGCAACTCGGTGTTCGGCCAGTGGGTGAACCTCGGTGCCGACACCACGGCCTCGAACCTCAAGATGACCTACGGCACGGTCAAGATGCTCGACTGGCCCACCGGCCTGGAGATCGACACCGGCGAGCAGTTCCTGGGCGCGATCCTGGGAGACCATTGCAAGACCGGCATCAACACGATGCTCAACACCGGCACCATCGCCGGCGTCGCCTCGATCATCGTGGGGGCCGGCTTCCCGGCCCGGGCCATCCAGTCGTTCAAGTGGGTCCAGCCCGGGGCCGTCACCGACTACCGGCTCGACAAGGCCCTCCTCGACATGGAGCGAATGATGGCCCGCCGCGGCGTCCCCCTCACCCCCGCCTACCGCCGGATGATGACGGCGATCTACGAGCTGGGCCGGGGGTAAGCAACACCAATAGACCGCGTCGGGTTGCCCATGCCAATCGAGCGGCGTAGGAAACCGAGCGGAGTAGGATTGCGAAGCGAGGTTTCCTTCGAGCGAGCGGACGGCAGGATGCCGGTAGCGAGCGTCCGGCGAGATGGCATGGGCAACCCGGAGCCTCCCTGGGTTACTCCGCGGCCGAGACGCAGACGAGCTCGCGGTCGTTGCGAGCGTAGATGCACCGGTTGGCGAAGGCGGGATGGCTCCAGACCACGTCGCGGCCGAAGCACTCGTTGGTCGGCTCGAGGAGTTTCATCCGGCCGAGTTCCTCGTAGCGGTCGGGCGTGAGCCGGGCCAGGATCAGGTCGCCCGTCTCGGAGAAGATCCAGGTTCGCGTGCCGTCGCCGGGCGGATCCTCGCGCACCAGAAACGCCGTCCCGTGCCGGCTCCGCCGCTCCCCGCCCGTGGTGGGCTCGAGCGTCTCCCAGCGACGCTCGCCCGTGGTCAGATCGACCGCCGTCAGGCTGCTCGTGAAGCAGTCGCAGCCGTAGATCGTCTGGCCGGTGATGAAGGGAGTGCTGTTGGCACAGTAGACGGCGGTCTTGGGGCCGCCGGTCCAGACGACATCCGGCGGGGAGCCGTCGGCGGAGAGCCGGAAGAGTGCGCCCACGGCGCCGATCCCGCTGGCGAAGAGCACTTGGCCGGCGGGGGTTTCGGCCACCTGGGGGGCCATGATCGACATCCCGTAGTCGGGCTTGAGCGGCTGCGACCAGAGCACGCGGCCGGTCGCCGGCTCGAGGGCATTGAGCTTGTCGGCGTCCCAGATCACGAGCTGCCGGGAGCCCGCCACCTCGATCATGGTCGGCGGGCAGTAGCCGCTCTCGCTGGCCGAAAGGGCCCGCCACCGCTCGGCACCAGAGTGTTTGTCGAAGGCCACCGCCACGCTTCCCGCGCCGCCCACCAGGCAGATGAGCAGGTCGCCCTCCACGAGCGGGTGGCCGCAGAAGCCCCAGATCGGCGTCGGGGCGGCGTAGTCCCGCTTGAAGTCCTTGGCCCAGAGCACCCGGCCCGTTGCGGCGTCGAGGCAGGTGAGGTTGCCCTCGGCCCCGAGGGCGTAGACCTTGCCCTCGGCCACCGTCGGCGTGCACCGCGGGCCCGACGCGTAGGAGATCGCGTAGGGGCAGTCGTAGGCGTGCTGCCAGATGATTTTGCCGGTGGCGGCTTCGAGGCAGAGGATCCGCTCGCGGCCGGCGAGTTCCGTGCGGCGGCCGGGATCGTTGCCGAGTTCCCCGGCCGGCCGCTCGTAGTCCATCAGATAGACGCGGCCCGCGGCGACGGCCGGCCCGGAATAGCCGCCGTTCACCGGCACCCGCCACTTCACCGGCAGGCCGTCAGCGGGCAACTCCTTGATGAGGCCCCGCTCCCGCCAGATCCCGTCCCGCCGCGGCCCCATCCACTGCGGCCAGTCATCGGCCCGGGTGGCCGCTGTTGCGCAGCCTACCACAGTCGCCATGCCAATCCACGCGACGACGATCCTGCGGGTGACTTGAGGGTTGACCGAGATCGGCTCAGCTGAAAATCGCATCGTGATGACTCCCGGCAGGATGATAGGCAAGACGACGGGTCAGGATCCGAGGCGGGACACGGTGGTTTCGGCCAGCCAGGCGGCGAAGTCCGCGGCACTGATGTCACCAGCGGCCAACTGCAGGGTCTTGAGCACCGCGGACTCCTCCGGAGCGGTGACGCGAAAGCCGTTCGACTCGAGGAACAAGGTCGCGGCCAGGAACCCACTCCGCTTGTTGCCATCCAGGAAGGGGTGATTCTTGACGATCCCGTGCGCGTAGGCCGCCGCCAGTTCGAACATGGTCGGTTGTTCGTAGGCAAACAGATGCTTGGGGCGGGCAAGTGCGGAAAGCAACAGGCCGCGATCCCTCAGCCCGGAGGCCCCACCGAACCGCGCCAGAAGTTTGTCGTGGAAGGAGAGGCAATCCTCCTCCTCCACCCAGACCGGCTCGCTCATTTGGCGAGTTCGCCCAGCGCGTTGCGATAGCGCTGAATGAGGTCGTCGGCGATGGCCGCCTTCTCGGCGAAGCCCGGTCGCTGGGCGGAGAGCCGGACGGAGCCTTCCGCGGCTTCAGTGAGAAACAACGCATCCCCCTCGCGGACGTTCAAGAGCGCGAGCGCCTCGGTCGGGATAATCACTCCGAGGGAGTTGCCAACGCGTCTGATCTTGAGTTCGAGAGTCATGTTATAACCGTAGTTCTAACGGCCTTCGCCGTCAAGTCCCGACTTGATGCTCCACGGCCGTCGCGGCCAGTTGCGGTAGGTCGGTGCCGATGTCGATCCCGTCGGGCCGCCAGTCGACGAGCTCGAGCTCGGCCGTTCGCCGCCCCTGAAACTCATTGATCTTCGGCTTGAAGGCCACGTGGAAGGGCTGGCCCGGCGGCGGCAGGTGGGGGAGCCACTCGGCGCCGCCGAAGGCGACGCCCCGGATTTTCGCGGCGTGCTGCACGAGCCGCATCGCCAGGTGCCGGCCGCCGCCGCCGATCGTGCGGGGAGGCTCGGCGAGCGTCACCCGTGAGGCGCAGAGCACCGGCCGGCGGTTGCCCTGGCCGAACGGCGCAAGCTGCTCGATCTGTTCCACCGCCTGGAGCGACAGGCCGGCGAGCGTCGTCTCGCCGTCGATCGTGAGCTGGGCCCGGCGGAGCGATTCCGGCATCCGGGCCGCCACCTCCGCCAGGAAGGCCTCGCGAAACTCCTCGATCCGGCCCTCCTCGACCCGCAGGCCGGCCGCCGCCGCATGGCCGCCGCAGGTGACAAGCAGGTCGCGGCAGGGCATGAGGGCGGCATGCACGTCGAAGCCCGGCACGCTCCGCACGCTCCCCGAGGCGACGAGCCCCTCGTGGGCCCCCTGGGCGATCACCACGACCGGCCGGTGAAACCGTTCTGCCAGCCGCCCGGCCACGATCCCCACGATCCCCGCGTTCCAGCCGCGGTCGGCCAACACGAGGGCCGCGTCGGCCTCCGGGTCGAACCGCTCGAGGGCCTGCTTGGTGGCCGCCAGAAGGATGCTCCGCTCCTCGGTCTCGCGGCGGGCATTGAGCTCGTGGACGTAGCTGGCCAAGCTCTCGGCCCGGGCCACGTCGGTCGTGATCAAGAGCTCGATTCCCTTGGCCGCCTCGCCGAACCGGCCGGCCGCATTGAGCCGCGGCGCGAGGCGGAAGGCCACGTCCTCGGCGTCGAGGGCCCGCTTCTCGTGGAGGCTCGCCAGTTCGAGCAGCCGGGCGAGGCCCGGGCCGCCCCGGGTCCGCAAACATTCGAGCCCCCGCCGCACGATGATCCGGTTCTCGTCTACCAAGGGCACGACGTCGGCCACGGTGCCGAGCGTGGCCAGGCCGATGCCCCTGAGGAGCATCTCGCGGAGCCGGGGGGTGACCTGCTTCGAGCCGGCGGCCCGGGTGGCGATCGCCCAGGCGAGCTTGAAGGCCACGCCCGCCCCGCAGAGTTCGCCGAAGGGATAGGCCGTGCCCGGCAGTCGCGGATGGACGAGCACGTCGGCCTCGGGCAGCGTGTCGACGAAGGCGTGGTGGTCGGTGACGATCAGTTCCAGGCCGAGCTCCTTCGCCCGGGCCGCCTCGACCACGCTCGCGATCCCGCAGTCCACCGTGATCACCAGGCTCGCCCCCTCGGCCACGAGCTTTTCGACCGCCTCGGCATTGAGGCCGTAGCCCTCCTCGAACCGGTTGGGCACATACCAGCGGGGCTTTGCGTCGAGGGCCTCGAGGCAGCCAGTGAGGATCGCCGTGGCCGTCATCCCGTCGGCGTCGTAGTCGCCGTAGATCACGATCTGCCGGCCGGCCCGCACGGCGGCCAGGATCCGATCGGCCGCTTCGGGCACGCCCGGGAGCGTCTCGGGATCGCGAAGGTCGGCAAGGGTGCCCGACAGGAAGGCTTTTACTTCCGCCGGGCTGGTGACGCCCCGCGAAGCCAGCAAGGCCGCCACAATGCTCGGCACCCCGGCCCCCCGCTCAAGCGCGGCCACCGCCGCCGCGTCGTGAGCCCGAACATGCCACCGCTTCGGCATCAACAAGACTCCCTTCCAGCATCCACCACGAGCCTGGCAGTCATGCCAAGCAGCACCGAGAGGCCGCGAGTATATCCCCTCCCGGCCCATGCTCGTGCGCGGGGGAGCCGGGGAGGGAAGCCGGAGGAGCCTTGGAGATTTCGCCCCCAGGAGCCATGAACCGCCAGCGAGGGCCACGCGAAATATCCACAGCGACGAAGGCTTTCCTCCCCGGCGGCCCACCAC
>CAYRNG010000377.1:0-1626 GCA_964425395.1 uncultured Candidatus Kuenenia sp.
AACATGGCCTACGCCTCGACGCTCGTCACCTTCGGGCAGGCAACGGGGATCGTGGTGGCGATCGGCGACGGCACCGAGGTGGGGCGGATCTCGCGGCTGATCTCCTCGGCCGACGACATCCAGACGCCGCTCACCCGCCTGATCGCCCGGTTCAGCTCGCTCCTCCTGGTCGCGATCCTGGCGGTGGCCGCGATCAACTTCGCGATCGGCCTCCTCCAAGGGCAGGACTTCAAGAGCATGTTCAAGGCCTCGGTGGCCCTGGCCGTGGCGGCGATTCCCGAGGGGCTCCCGGCGGCGGTCACGATCATGCTGGCCATCGGCGTCGGCAAGATGGCCGCCCGGCGGGCGATCATCCGCAAGATGCCCGCCGTCGAGACGCTCGGCAGCACGACGGTGATCTGCTCCGACAAGACCGGCACGCTCACCCAGAACCAGATGACGGTGGCAGCGGTCGTGGCCGGCGGCGAGTCGTTGACCGTGAGCGGCTCCGGCTACACGACCGAGGGCTCGATCCGGCCGGCGGCCAACGGCAAACCCCTCTCGGTGGCCGATCTGCACGGCCGGGGGGCGGTGCTCGACTGCCTGCGGGCCGGGCTGTTGTGCAACGATTCCCAGCTCGTCCGGGAGGGGAGCGACTGGCTCGTCGAGGGCGACCCGACCGAGGGAGCCCTGATCGTGGCGGCGGCCAAGGCGGGTCTGGCGGCCGACGTGCTCCAGGAGGAGTTTCCGCGGCTCGACTCGATTCCCTTCGAGTCGGAGCTCCAATACATGGCCACGCTCCACGACCAGGGGGCCGAGCGGCCGCGGGTGGTGTATGCCAAGGGCTCGGTCGAGGCGATCCTGGCCCGCTCTTCGGCTGCCAGCGACGTGGGGGGGCGGCCCGGGCCGCTCGACCCGGAAGCCGTGACGGCGGCGGTGGCCGAGCTCGCGGCTGACGGCCTGCGGGGGCTCGCCTTCGCCCGCAAGGAGCTGCCGGCCGGCACCGCCACCCTCGCCCACGACGACGTGGCCGGCGAGATGGTGTTTCTCGGCCTCCAGGCGATGATCGATCCGCCCCGGCCCGAGGCCATCGAGGCGGTGGCCACCTGCCAGGCGGCCGGGATCCGGGTCAAGATGATCACCGGCGACCACGCCCTCACGGCCGCGGCCATCGCCACCCGGCTGGGCATCGACGGCGCGGCTACAGGCGACGGCAAGCCGGCGACGGCGGTGACCGGCGCGGAGCTCGAGCGGATCGCCGACGCCGAGTTGCCTGAGACGGCCGACCGGGCCTCGGTATTCGCCCGGGTGGCTCCCGAGCAGAAGCTCCGCCTCGTGCGGGCCCTCCAGTCGCAGGGCAACGTGGTGGCCATGACCGGCGACGGGGTCAACGACGCGCCCGCCCTCAAGCAGGCCGACATCGGTGTGTCGATGGGCAAGGGGGGCACCGACGTGGCCCGGGAGGCCTCCGACATGGTGCTCACCGACGACAACTTCGCCTCGATCGAGGCCGCCGTGGAGGAGGGCCGCGGCGTGTTCGACAACCTTACGAAGTTCTTCGTCTGGACGCTGCCCACCAACGGCGGCGAGGCCCTCACGATCATCGCGGCGGTGGTCCTGGGCACGTCGCTGCCGATCGCCCCGGTC
>CAYRNG010000378.1:0-10221 GCA_964425395.1 uncultured Candidatus Kuenenia sp.
TACAGACCGATCTTTTGAATCGGCTCTCCGAGCGGCCTACACTTGGGGTTATCCTGCGAGCCTGCCGATGCCCCGGTTTCTGACTGCCCTGCCCGTCTATAACGAGGCCGCCCACGTGATGGGCGTGCTCGAAGAAGTGCTCAAGGTCACGCCCGACGTGCTCGTCGTGGACGACGGCTCGACCGACGGCACCCGGGAGTTGTTGGAAGCCCGCGTGGCCAGGCGGGGTGACATCCGCCTCGTCCGGCATCCCGTCAACCGCGGATACGGCGCCGCCCTGGCGACCGCCTTTCGGGACTCGCTCGCCGGCGACTGGGACGGCCTGGTGACGATCGACTGCGACGGCCAGCACCAGCCAGGGCTGATCCCCCGGTTCGTGGCGGCGGCGGCCGGCCTCGCCGGCCCGAGAATCGTCAGCGGCAGCCGCTACCTGGAGAAGTTTCCCGGCGACAGCGAGCCACCCGAGGCCCGGCGGCGGATCAACGCCGAGATCACTTCCGAAATCAACCGCCGGCTGGGCCTCGGGATCACCGATGCCTTCTGCGGCTTCAAGGCCTACTCACGGCAGGCCCTGGCCGCTCTCGACCTCAGCGAGACCGGCTACGCGATGCCGCTCGAGGTCTGGGTGCAGGCGGCCGCCGAGGGAATCGCGGTTTCGGAGTTGCCGGTGCCGCTGGTCTACCTCGACGAATCGCGGAGCTTCGGCGGGTCGCTCGACGACGCGGCCACCCGGCTGGCCTATTACCGCCGCGTCCTCGACCGGGCGGAGGCGGCCGTCGCCGCCGGCCGCAGCGGCCGGGGCTGATCACCCGCACGTGGCCCTCGCGGCGGGAGTCTGCTACCGTCGGCAGTTTCGGCCCCGCCCGCGAGCGGCCGGCCCCTCTTTCTCGTCAGGATCGCCGCCTTCCGATGACCGCCCGTCGCCGCATCCACGAGCCGCCGGAGCCCTCCGGGGCCCGGCTCGTCGAGCCCCCGATCGTGCCCTCCGGCGGGAGCGGATCGATCGACGGCCTGGTGGACAACAACCGGCTCTTGCGGATGGCCCTCGACCTGCGGATCGGCGACATGCGGCTGCACGAGCTGGTGGCCGCCACCCGCCGCGAACTCTTGCTGGTGGCGGCCGAATACACGGCCTCCTACCGCGACGTCAGCCGGCCGGCCGACATGGCCGACTGGATCGCCCGGCCCTTGATCGTGGGGGGCCATCAGCCGGAGCTGTTTCACCCCGGGGTGTGGTTCAAGAACGCCGTCCTCGACGCCTATGCCCGGCAGGTCGGAGGCACCGCCATCAACCTCGTGATCGACAGCGACCGCTGCGGCCGCGCGGCCGTGGACGTGCCGGTCGGCACGCCGGCGGCAGCCCGCTTCGAGGAGGTGGCCTTCGATGCTGCGGCTCCCGAGATGCCCTGGGAGGAGCGGGGCGTCGTCGACCGGGGCTGCTTCGAGTCGTTCGGCAGCCGGGCGGCCGAGCGGCTGTTGCCGCTGGTGGGCGAGCCGGTGCTCCGCCGCTGGTGGCCGGTGGTCGTGGAGCGGGCCGCGGCCAGCCACCGGCTGGGGCTGGCGATCGCGCAGGGCCGGCACATCCTCGAGGAGCGGTTCGGCCTGGAAACCCTCGAGGTGCCCGTCAGTGAGCTCGTCCGGCTGCCGACGGTGATGGTCTTCACCGGCTGGCTGCTGGCCCAGGCCCGGCCGCTCCACGAGGCCTACAACGCGGCCCTGGCTTCCCACCGCCGGCTGCGGCGAGTCCGCGGCCGGGGCCGGCCGATGCCCGACTTGGCCGTCCGGCAGGACAGTGCCGGGGAATGGATCGAGCTGCCCTGGTGGCTCTGGTCCCGCGACGATCCCCGCCGCCGCCGGGTGTTCGCCCACCTCGCGCCGCCGGAGGCGCTCGCGCTCTCCGATCTTGAGACCGTGCGGGTCGAGCTGCCGATCACCCCCGACACGTCGCCTTCCAAGTGGATCGACGCGCTCGCGCGAATGGAGGAGCACGGCTACCGGCTCCGGCCGCGGGCACTCCTCACAACGCTCATCGCCCGGCTCCTGTTCGCCGACGTGTTCGTGCACGGGATCGGCGGAGCCGCCTACGACTCGATCACCGACGACATCGTCGAGCGGCTGGTGGGCTCGATTCCGCCCCGCCATGCCCTGGCCTCGGGCACGCTGCGGCTGCCGCTGGAGGGAGTCTTCCCCGGCGGTGAGTCGGCCGACCCGGCCGCCGAGCTGGCCGCAGTCCGGCGGACGATCCGCGACATCGCCTACCATCCCGAGCGGCACCTGCCGGCCGCTGACGGGCAGCCCGCCGAGGTCCGCGACCTGGTGGCGGCCAAGCGGCAGTGGGTCGAGACGGTGGCGACCCCGGCCCTGGCCCGGCGGCGATGCCGGGAAATCCGTTCGGCCAACAGCCGTCTGGCGGGCCATGCCGAGCGGCTCGTCCGGGATCTCGAGGCCCGGGCCGGGGCCCTCCGCGAGGCCAAAAAAGCCCACGAAGTCCTTTGGGCACGGACGCACCCTTGGTGCTTTTTCACGGAAAAGACGCTCCGGGAGTTCCTGCTACTGGAAAACGCCTGACGAAACGCTATTCTTTCGGCCAACGGATTGCATCTGCTACTCCAGGGAAAGGAGGCATCATGCATCGGGTGGACTGCTCCCCGAGACGGTGTCGAGTTCGAACGATTCAGCGTCGCCCCCCGCAGCGGGCGGCATCGCGGCCGGCCGGCCGCAGGGACTCTGGAGCCGTCTTTGTCGCTCCGCCGGCCAAGCCCAAGCGACGCAAGGCCCGGCCGGCGACCGCCCCGGCCGGCGTTGCCGCGGCGGCCACCGCCGAGGAGGGTGGTAAAGCCGGCGGCCGGCAGGCCGCCCCCGCCAAGCTGGAAGCGACCGCCAAACGGGCCGCGCCAGCCAAGCGGGCCGCCCCGGCGAATGCCCCGGCCAGCGACGGCGTGGCCACGGTCCGGATCGCCCGCAGCACCCGGAAATCCCCGGCCAAGCCTCGCCGCCCGCGGGCCGGCACGGGGGTCGTCGAGGAGGTAGACATCCGTCCCTCGGGCCGGGTGATCAGCCGGCGATCCGAGGTCCGGCGGACGCCGATCCAGCACCTTCCCCATCAACCGGTGGTGCCCTTTACGCCACCGGCCTGGATGCTCGAAGAGTGCCAGGTATCGCCGGCCCGGGCCGGCGAGCAGAGCGAGATTCTGCAACTCTTGGCGGGGCTGCCGACGCCTCCGACCCGGTCGGAGTTTCATGCGGCGGTCGATCATCCCGAGCACGACTCGTCGAACCGGCTCGTGGCCCGGCTGGGCGGGCGGATCGTCGGCCATGCCGAGATCGTGCCCCGCAACCTGTTCGTGGCCGGCGTGCCGGTCCGCGGTGCGGTGATTGATCGCGTGGCGGTGCTCCCGGAATGCCGGGGGGCCGGGCACGGGCAGAAGCTCGTGCAGGCGGCCGAAGAGCGGATCCGGAAGTCGGGCGCCGTGGTGGCCTTCTCGCGGACGAAGATCGCCGCCTCGTTCCGCGAACTCGGCTGGAGCGTGCTGGGTCGCGACTGCGCCACGCCCGGCCGGCCGACCGACATCCTGGCCCGGCTCCTGGAAGGGCCCCAGTGGGAAGGCGCGGCGGTCACGATGCGGCAGTGGCGACACGTCGAGCTGCCGGCGATCCTGCGGATCTACGGGCAGAACGCCCGCCGCTACGTCGGCCCGCTCGACCGGGATGAGAACTACGGCCGCTGGCTGGTCAGCCGCGGGGCCTTCGACTCGATTCTCGTGGCCCTGGTGGGCCAGGACCGTTACGAGATCCACGAGCAGACCGCCCGAATCGTCGGCTACTGCATCCAGGCCGGCACCCGCGTGCTCGAGATCATGGCCGACCCGGAGTTTGCGGGCCTGGAGCGGGAGATTCTCGGCCGGGTCTGCGCCGAGGCGATCGAGAACGACCGCCAGGAGATCGTCTACGAGTCGAGTGCCGCCGACCCGCTCCATGCGGCCGTGGCCGGCGGTGACGGCCAGGTGGCCCAGGGCGACCGGATGATCGTGGCCCGGGTGTTCCAGCCCCAGGTGCTCCTGGAGGCAGTTTCTCCGCTGGTGGCCAAGCGGGTGGCAGCGCTGGGGATTCGCGAGACGGTGGAACTGGGCCTCGATGCCCCGGGCTTCCGCGGCTCGGTGATCATTGCGGAGGGCAAGGGGGAGAATGGTCGCCCCTGCCGGCAGGCCACGGTCCACCCGGGCCGGGTCGGCCGCAGCTACCTCAGGCTGGCCGACGAGGAACTCGCCCGGCTCCTGTTGGGCCAGTGCGACGCGATCGAGGCGGTGGCCGCCGGCCGGATGGAGCCCTCCACCCAGATGGCCCAGAAGCTCGCCGGCCAGCTCTTCCCCCGCCAGCCGCTCTGGTGCCCGATGTGGGACGATCTGCCGGCGTAGCGGCGGGTGCGGGGCCTCTCTCTGCCGCGACGCACCGTCCCCTGGCTCGCGCCAGGGGCTTCTTTCCGCCAGCGCGACCCTGCCCCATAGAAACCCCGGGCGCTAGCCCGGGGACGGTGGGTATGAAAACCACCCCGCCAACCACACCCCGCCAACCACACCCCGCACCCCTGCCCCGCTCGGCTCCCCGCCTGCCTCGAGGCTCAGCCGCCGCGGGCTCCGGCGAGCCACTCGTCGGCCCAGGTCCGCACGTTGGCCACGCCCTTCCTGTGGCAGAAGTCGCCGAGGGTCTCGGCCGGCTTCCGCTCGGCCTTGTAGCAGGCGAGCACGGCGGTGAGTTCGCGGCACAGATCCTCGAAGGGGACGACGTCCTTGTACTGCTCGTTGAGCCGGTCGCCCAGCAGCCGGCCGCCGAGGAAGATCGTGTACTTTCCGGCCGTCCGGCCCACGATCCCGATGTCGGCGTTGTAAGGGCGGGCGCAGGCGTTGGGGCAGCCGGTCATCCGGAGCGTGAAGGCGTCGTGGGAAAGTCCCAGTTTCGCCACCTCCGGCTCGAGTGAGTCGATCAGGCCGGGGAGCACCCGCTCGCTCTCGGCCACAGCCAGGCCGCAGGTGGGCAGGGCCACGCAGGCCATGCTCCAGCGACGCAGGGTCGAGATCTCCTCCGAGGTCTTCACCCCGTGGGCGTGGAGAATCTCGGCGATCCGCTCGCGGTCGGTGATGGCCAGATCCGTGAACAGGAGGCTCTGATGGGAGGTGATCCGCACGCCCGGCTTGAGGTCGCGGAGGATCCGCCGCAGGGCGGTCTTGAGCCGGAACTCGCCCGTGTCGTGGACGCGGCCGTTCTCGACGTTGAAGCCATAGAAGTATTTGCCGTCGCCCGGGGGGAACCAGCCGATGTGGTCGTCGAAGCCGTGGACGTCGGCCGGATGGCAGGGGGCCAGCGGCTTGCCGAAATACTCCTCCACCTTGGCCCGGAAGTTGTCGAGACCCATCGTGTGGATCGTGTACTTGAGCCGGGCCACCTTGCGGTCGGAGCGGTTGCCGTAGTCCCGCTGGACCTTGACGATCGCCTCGGCGATCGCCAGCACGTCCTCCGGCGGCACGAAGCCGAGCCTCTTCGCGAGCGCCGGAAACGTCTTGGCGGCGCTCGGCGTCACGCCCATCCCACCGCCGGCGAGCACGTTGTAGCCGAGGATCCTGCCCTGCTCGTGGACGACGATGAATCCCAAGTCGTTGGCGTAGACATCGACGCAGTTGTCCTCGGGCAGGGCGAAGGCCGTCTTGAACTTTCGGGGGAGATACGTGGGGCCGTAGATCGGCTCGACCTCCGCGTCCTTGGCACCCCCGGCGGCGAGCGTCTTTTCACCCGTTTCGGGGTCGGTCAGCCAGATCTCGTAATAGGCCCGTGTCCGCGGCGCGAGGTGCTTGGCCAACTCGTCGAGCTTGGCCTGCATCTCTGCCCGGACAGGGTTCTCGTGGATCGGCGCCGGGCAGCACATGATGTTCCGCTCGACGTCGCCGCAGGCGGCGAGCGTGGTCAGCTGGTTGGTGTGCACCGCCTGCATGAAGGTCTTCAAGTCGCCCTTGACGACACCGTGGTGCTGGATCGCCTGCCGGGTGGTGAGCCGGATCGTGCCGTTGCCCAGCTCGTCTCCCATGTCGATCGCCGAGAGCAGCTGCTCGGCCGTGAGCTTGCCGCCCGGCACGCAGGTCCGGATCATGAACGAGATCTGCCGCTCGCTCTTCTTGCCGTCGGCCGATTTCTTGCGGGTCTCGCGATCGTCCTGCTGGTAGGTGCCGTGATTTTTGAGCAGCTGGATCGAGGGCTTGCCGAAGCCTGGCGCGCCGTCGGCGAGCTCCTGGGGGATGTCGCCGACGAGATAGTTGCTGGCGATCTTGGCCAGCTCGACGGCGGAAGGTTTGGGAGCAATGGCGGGAGCCGGGGAATCGGTCTGTTCGTCTGCCATGATGGTCTTGCGAGCGATCCTGGTGAAAACCACGGGAAACCGGGCCTGAACGGTTGCCGGCGACCGGCCCCGTCCCTGTCAGAATAGGCGAAACGGCTCGCTGGGACGATACGAGCCGGCACCTCGAATCGCCGCAGACCAAAATAGCCCGTCCGCGGCCCCTGGGCGAGACCACAGATCCGCCGCGGCCCACTACGTCCGACACCTGCTCCCCGGAGAACTCTGAGATGGGCCATTTTTTCTTCTACCTCGCCGTCGTGGCCGCCTGCCTGCTCTGGTCAGCGGCGTTCACGGCGGCGGCAGCCCGGACTCGCCCGGGCTGGGTCCGAAGGGTCTTGATCGCCGTGGCAGTCGCCGTGCCGGTCTTGGCGCTTCTGCCGTGGGTCGTGATCACGGCGCTGCTGGCCTTCGGCGCCAAACTCGAGACCAACTGGTTCGCCCCCACGCTCACGGCCTGCCTGTCGGCGATCATCGGTGCCCTGTGGATCGTGCGGGCGGGGCTCACGCCGCGGGCCGCCCCTGCCGCCGCGGCCTGGCCGCTCGTGGGCCTGGCGGCGATGTTCGTGCTCGCCAAGGCCGTGGCGGCCGGCACGCTGCTCTTCATCGACAACGCCGTGATGGCCGAGGTGCGGGCGGCGCGGGTCGAGGCGGCGGGGGTGCTCCAGTCGGTTGTGCCGCCCGTGCTACCGGCCGACGACAATGCCGCTCCGCTCTATCTACAGGCATTCGGGCTGCTCGAGGCCGACAAGGCGCTCAGAAATGAAAAGTCGCCGCTCGAGCAGGCCACCGTGGCGGACCTCGGCACCGAGGAAGTGGCCGCGATCCTCGCCCGGCACGCCGCCACGCTCGATCTCCTGCGGCGGGCCACTGCCAAGCCCGGCTGCCGGTTCGACCGCGACTGGTCGCGGATTTCCTATTCCACGACGCTCCCGGAAATATCGTCGATCCGACAGGCCGCTCGGCTGCTCGCTCTGGCCGCCCGCCGGGCGGCCGCTGACGGCGACGTGGCCACCGCGCTCGCCGATCTTATCCGCGTGCATCGGCTGGCCGGCCACGTCGCGGCCGAGCCGATTGTGATCTCGGGCCTCGTGGATTTTGCGATCGACGCAATGGCCCTGGAGACCCTCGCCGAAATCCTTCCCCGGGCCACCGCCGAGGATGCCGCCCCCCTCGCCGACCCGGCACTCACCGATTTTGTCCGCTCGCAGCCGTCGCTCCAGCGGCAGTTTCTCGGTGAGGAGGCTTTCGGACTCGGGACGTTCGCCGATCTGGTCGAGGGGAAGGTGGGGCTCGATGACCTCTCGATCGGGCCCGCCCCGGCGGGCATCTCCTTTCTCTACCGGTGCTTCTTCCTGCCGGCTGAACTCGCCGAGTATCAAGCGGCCATGAAGCGGCTGCAGGAACTGGCCCACCGGGCCGCGGAGCCGGGTGAACGCTATCCCGAGATCGCCCGCGCGGCCGAGGCCGTCGAACGGGAAGTGGCGGCAGGCCGCCGGGGATATTTCGCGAGTCTGCTCGTCCCGGCCTTGAGCCGTGTCTTCGAGGCGCAGGCCAGGTCCCAGGCTCGCCACCGCGCCGCCGCGGTCTTGCTCGCGGCCACGCGGGCCCGGCTGGAGGCGGGCGCGCTGCCCGAGTCAGCCGAGTCGCTCGTGCCCGAGTGGCTCCTTGCCCTGCCCGCCGACCCGTTCCGGACCGAGGGCCCGCTCACCGTCAAGACCAACGCCGACGGCTGGCTCGTCTACTCCGTCGGCCCTGACGGCGAGGACGACGGCGGCCCGATGCCGGCCGGGGCCAAGCCGGCCGAGGGCAACGACGACATCGGCCTGCGGCTGGCCTTCTGATCAGCCGCTGTCGTCCACCCAGGTTGACGGAAAACCATCCCAAGCGTATGGTTTTCCATATGAAGACCACGCTCTCGATCAGCGACGCCACGATGCGGGCGGTGAAGCGGGAGGCGGCCCGCCGCGGCCAGACGATGTCGGAACTCGTCGAGTCGGCGCTGCGGCAGGCCCTCCGGCAGCCGCCGCCGGCCGGGAAGCTGCCCCCCTTGCCGGTCCACTCCAGCGGCGGCGCCCGCGTGGACATCGCCGACCGCAAGGCGCTCTACGACGCGATGGGCCGCTAGCGTGTTCGTCGTCGACACGAACGTCTTGGTCTATGCCGTCGATCGCGACGCGGCCGACCACGCCGCCTGCCGGGGTGTGCTCCAGCGGTGCCGGGAACAGGCGGAACCGTGGTATCTGACCTGGGGAATCGCCTACGAGTTCCTCCGGGTGACCACCCATCCTGCGATCTTCCGTCGCCCGCTGGCGACCAAAGACGCCTGGGCGTTTCTCGAGGCCGTCTTCGCCTCCCCGGGCCTGGGCATGCTCCTCGAGACCGAACGGCATGCCCACGTCGCGGCCGAGGTGTTCGCCGAGACCCCGCAGCTTGCCGGCAACCTTGTCTTCGACGCCCATACCGCGATCCTCATGCGGGAAAATGGTGTCCGGGCGATCTACACGTACGACAGCGACTTCAATCGCTTTGCCTTCGTTGACGTGCTCGACCCATCCACCGGCCAGCGGCGCACGCCGTCGCGCCGGCGGGGCTGAGAGCGGTCAGCGAAAGTCACCCGTCTTGTCCCGCCAGACGCAGTGGATGTGGTTGGCGGGATTGCCCTCGGCGTCGGGCTGGACGTTCACGAACTCGACCACGAACGAGTGGCCCTCGAGCCGGTAGTAGTGGCCCTTGCCCGGCTCGAGGGCCCCGGCCCAGGCGAAGTGGATCTCGTCCCAGCCATGGTGCACGAGGCCCGCGGCGGCCGGCGAGCCCTGCTCGATGATCGCCAACCGCTCGCTGGCCACCTCGGCGGGCATCGAGCCGCAGTAGGTTTCGACAAGTTGCCGCACGAGCGACTGCTGATCGGCCGAGAGATCACGAAACGGAATCCCCGCCGGCGGGCCGGCCGGCGGCTGCGGGTCTCCCGCCCCGCGAATCTCGTCCGGGGCCTCCACGGCGATCACCGCCCGCTTCCGCTGCGGTTCGTCGAGCGACGTCACGAGCTTGAAGGCCAGCGACTCTTCGGCGGCGAGCACCCGGCTGCCGGCGGCTGGCAGCCCGGGAAACGTCGTCTTCACCTCGGCGGGATTGGCCCCCATGAACTGCGGCGTCGAATCGACGAGCACGCCGTCGCGGACGGTGAAGTTGAGCGACAGGTGGTGCCCCTCGAAGGACAGCCCCCAAGAGCCCTTGGGCCCCGGCTGGCCGAAAATCGTCACGTAGTATCGCAGCGAGTCGCGGGTGTTCTTGGCCGCGGTGCCCTCGAGCCGCCGGAGGAGCTCGTCGAGCTCCATGATCGCCACCGCCTTGCCGTAGCCCGCCTCAGAGAGGGCGGCCTTCAAGAGGTCGTGGGCCTGCTCCTGCTGGGGCTTGGTCATGTCGGAGAGCGGCAATCCCTTGCGGATGGCCTTGGGAATGAAGTGCCAGTCGGTGCGGGCAGGGGCCGCGAAGTCGGCCGTGGCCCGGGCCCGTTGCACGTCGTCGAGCCCGGCCAGCCAGGCAGTGGCGGCCGCGGTCATCGACTCGCCGGCCGTCACCAGACGAAAGGCCGCCAGGCCGGCGGTGGTCAAAAGACCGACCGTGATCAGGGCGAGGACGGCGCCGAAGCGGCGGAGGAAGGGGCGGGGCATGATGAACTCTCCCGAACGGGTGACGTGGAGCCGTGGCGGCGGGCTGTCGGAGAACAGTCAATCATGACCCCGCCGCGGGTCGCGGTCATGGTGGGCCTGATCCACGTGCACGTGAACCCGCGGCCGGGCTTCAAAATACCGCCCCCAGGCCGCGTCCGACACCCC
>CAYRNG010000379.1:0-2435 GCA_964425395.1 uncultured Candidatus Kuenenia sp.
CAGAAAGACATCTTGAACCTCGTCTACCTCTGCGAACACTTCGGCCTGCCCGAAGTGGCCGCCTACTGGGAGAGCGTGGTCAAGATGAACAACTGGCAGAAGTCCCGCTTCACGCAGACGATCGTGCAGGCCCTCTTCAACACCGTCTCGGGCAAGCGGATCGCCGTGCTCGGCTTCGCCTTCAAGAAAGACACCAACGACACGCGGGAGTCGGCCGCGATCGACGTGGTCCGCGGCTTGCTCGAGGAAAACGCCACGGTCGTGGTCTACGATCCGCGGGTGCCCGCCGAGCAGATCCGTCGCGACGTGCTCGGGGCCGGCCGCGACGACAAGCGGCTGGTCATCGCCTCATCCGCCGCCGAGGCGGCGGCCGGGGCCCACGGCCTGGCCGTGCTCACGGAGTGGGACGAGTTTCGCGGGCTCGACTTCGCGGCGATTCACGCCGGGATGCACAAGCCGGCCTTCGTATTCGACGGCCGCAACATCCTCCCGCGGACCGCGCTCGAGCAACTCGGGTTCAAGGTGTTTGCGATCGGCAAGCCCCGCGACGCGTAAACCTCGTATCCCAAACGGGATCACACCCGCCGCTCACGCGGATCGCAGCGGCATTCATGGCCCGGCGCCGTTTGGCTCCTTAGCATTGGGCTGATTTTGCGTGTAGAGACCAACGGGCGAAAACCTCACCCGGCGGCAGGCGAGACGATCTCGACGTCAACGGTCGGTGGGACCGGCATGTGCCGGGAGGCATCGAGGATTTCAAGCCCGATGCCCCCGCCGTTGGCGTCAAAGTCGAGGATCACACCGGGCCGCGATTCGTCACTATCGGCAACGACGGCCTCCGAGAGATGCACCGAAAGCGTGTCCGTCTGAGGGTCGTAGATGACTTTCATGGCGAGCCCCTCCAATATTTCGCGACTTTCGACGTCCGATAGGCCGTCACGATTACCACTGGGTCGTTTTCAATGTCGACGATCACCCGCACCAAGGCACCGGCCTCGTCAATCGACTGCCGTATCTCGGGAATCGGCACGTGTATGTATGTGCAGTGTATCGAGCAGGCCGGCCGTCTGCAACCGCCCGCTCAGCGCCGGCCCCTCGCCCGGTCACTCCCCGCCCGTGGTCGCCGGATCGGCGAGCAGAAAATCCTCGAGCGTGACCCCCTCGAGCGATCCGGCGGCCCAGCGATCCTTTCCGATCACGGTCAGACTGGCCCGGGGAAACGTCCGGGGAAACCAAGCAAACTCCAGGGGATTCGTGCTGCCGAGCTTGACCTCCACGGCAGCTTTCGGCGTCGCGACGAAGTCGAGCTCGTGTCCCGCGGCCTGCCAGAAGGCCATCTGTTCGGCCGCTTCCTCGCCCCGCACGGCCGCCCGCCGCCAGAGTTCCTGGGCGACGAGCCACTCGGCAAACTTGGCCCGCTCCTCGGCTGGCAAGATCCGGTAATCGTCGAGCGAGCGGATTCGGGCCGGGTGCCAGGCGACGGCCACCAGGGTGTTGGTGAAGTGAAACTTGCAGGGGCGCCGCCGGTTCACCCGCCCTTTGCTCGCGTCCCACGGATGCGCGGTCGCGACGCAGAGAAGATCCATCAGCAGCTCGATGTATCCCGCGGCCACAGTGTTGTTGGCAAGCCCGGCCTCGCGAGCCAGTTTGGCCTGGCCCACGGGCGTGCCGCCGAACCGCTGCAGGCATTCGAAGACACCGAGGAGCGCCGCCCGGCTGCGACCGGTCGCCGCAAACTCGCCGTAGATCCAGTCGCGGGTGATCTCGATGGCATACTCCGGCAGCCGGCGGTTGGCGGCGAGCTCGGCGCAGGCCAGGGGCGAGCCGCCCGAAAGCAGATACGCCGTCAGCGTGTCGCGCCCGAGGGCGGGGCCGCAGACCCTGTGAAACTCCGCATAAGAAACCGGCGCAAACAGATACGCCGTCCGGTCGAGGCGACCCTTGCGGCCAGGCAGCCGCTCGCTCCCGTGTCGCAGATCGGCGGCCTTTGATCCGGTCGTGACCACGAGCACCTCCCGCAGCTCGCCCGAATCAAAGAGCCGCTTGAGGCCCGTCTCCCAGTCGGCGATGGCGGTGATCTCGTCGATGAAAAGCCGGCGGAGCGGGGCCGCCGGAGAGTAGAGCGGGAGGAGCAGCCTGATGGCCTCGACCAAATCCCGGCCGTTCCGGAGCTCGTCGCCATTGAGGTAAAAGGCGGTGCCGGGCCCAAACTCCGTCACCGTGTGGCGGATCTGCTCTTCGAGCCAGGTGCTCTTTCCATACTGGCGGGCGCCCCGGACGAGGATCAGGCCCGGCTGCTGCGGCAGCTCGTCGAGCCCGAAGCGGGGAGTGAACCGAAACGGAGCCGCCCGCAACGCCTCGAGCCGGGGAAAGAGCCCGGGCTCGTCGACTCGGCCCACGGCGAGCGCTGAGTTGGTTTGTCGGGCATCCACACC
>CAYRNG010000380.1:0-12486 GCA_964425395.1 uncultured Candidatus Kuenenia sp.
TTCCGTGGGTCGGGGTTGCCCGTGCCATCTCGCCGGACGCTCGCTTGGGGACTGTCCCCGCCGCGGGGACTGTCCCCCTTTCGGGATCCCAGCTCGCTCGATCTCCTGGCTCGCGCCAGGGGTTTCTATGCGCTCCACAAACCCCGGCCGCGGGCCCGGGATTCCCCGGGGACCGCTTACCAACCCCCTCGACGCGGCGCACAGGAAAGGGGACAGTCCCCGAAGCGGGGACAGTCCCCGCACGGCCGCCCGGAGGTGCGGCCGCCGGGCGGAGGCCCGGCAAGGCGGCAATGGCCAGGGATGGCATTGCCGCCGTGTAACTAGAACAGCCTCCGAAACCCTTCGGCGATCGACCACTCGGTGCCGGGGGCTTTGGGATCGGCGGCCCAGGCCCGCCAGAGGTTGACGTCGTCACCGAGGTCGCGGCCGCTAAGCTGCTTGAGGGCCGTGACCGCCCGAAACTGAACGGCGGGGTCGGTGTTTTCCAGGGCTCGAGCCAGGACGGGAATCGCCGCCTCGTCGCCCAGCCGGCCCAGTTCGCGAAGGGCCTTGAGCCGCACGTCGATGTCGGTGTCGGCATCGAAGCGGGCCGCCAACAGCGAGACCGCATCCGGCCCGCCCCGCCGGCCCCAGACCTCACAGGCCTTGGCCCGCACCCGCTCGTCGGGATCCTCGAGGGCCCCCTTGCAGATGGCCACGGCCGCGGGCGTGTCGAAGCCGGCCGCCACGTCGAGGATCGCCGTCCGCACCCGGGGATCGTGCTCGTCGAGGAGGCTCTTCACGAGCCCGCTGGTGAACTCCTGCTGGCCGTCGCCGCCTCCCTTTTTGGCCCGCTCGGCCTCTGCCGTGAGCTCCTTGATCCGCTGGTCGGCGGTGGCGCCATACCGTTCCCGTTCGAGGGCCACCTCCTTGGCGTTGAACTGCTCTCGCCAGCCGGCGCAGCCACCGGCCGGCGGCAGTGCCGCCAGCACGAGGATCAGCACGAGGCCTGAAGTTCGCGTTGCGGGGGAGGGGGACATTCGGGACGATAGCTCCTGGCGGCCGGACGAAAACCGTAGCGGCACCGGGCCGGAAACGCGATGCCAGTCGCGGTGCCGCCGAAGGCAACCCAGCCTGCCCAGTCACATTCTCCTCCCTCTCCGATCTCCCCGCAGGCCTTCCCGTGCCAGCCAGTTCCGCAGCCAGCGATCCGGCCCCGGCCGCCGGTCTGCCGGCCCGGTGGTTCGGGGCCTCGGTCCTGGCCGTGCTGCTGGGAACCGGCGCCTCCGGCGAGCCGCCGGACGACCGGGTCAGGCTTACGACTGCCGCCGGCCGCACGGTGGCCGGCCGGATCGTGATCGAGGCGGTCGATGGCAGCCTGCTGGTGGACCACGACGACGGCCGCTACGAGCTGTTCGCAGCCGGAACGGTCGTCGCCCGGCAGCCGGCTGCCGCCACGGAGCCGACCACGCCCCGCGAGTTCGGGGAGCGGGTGCTGGCCGGCCTGCCGGCCGGCTTCGAGCTGCTCGTCACCAAGCACTACGTCGTCTGCTTCAACACCAGCCGCGACTATGCCGCCTGGTGCGCGGCCCTCTACGAGCGGCTCCACGACGGCTTCACCAACTACTGGACCAAGGCGGGCCTACCGCTCGCCAACTCGCCCCGGCCGCTGGTGGTGGTGATCTTCGCCACCCGGCAGGACTACGAGGCCCATGCCGCCCCCGACTTGGGCCCGGCGGCCGACCGGGTGGTCGGCTACTACAACCTGCTCAGCAATCGGGTCGTCACCTTCGACCTGACCGGCAGCGACCAGCTCGCCCCCCGGGGCCGCCGGCCGGGCCGGGCCGGAATCGAGATCCTCGCGAGCCCCGCGGCCAGCGGCATGGTGGCCACGATCGTGCATGAGGCGACCCACCAACTGGCCTTCAACAGCGGGCTTCACCAGCGGCTGGCCGCCGTGCCCCTCTGGGTGAGCGAAGGGATCGCGACCTATTTCGAGACGCCCGACCTGGAGAGCCCCCGCGGCTGGCGGGCGATCGGCAGCGTGAACCGGCCGCGGCTGGATCACTTCCTGGCCACGTATCGCCCCGGCCTGATCGAGGCGATCCTGACCGACGACGAGCTCTTTCGCCGGCCCGAAACGGCCCTCGACGCCTACGCGGCGGCCTGGGTGGTCACGCACCATCTGCTTCAGACGCGGAAGCGACAGTTCGTGGAGTATCAGCGGCGGCTCTCCGCCAAGCGGCCGCTGGTGGAGGATCCGGCTGCGACGAGGCTCGGGGATTTCCAGGCGGCGTTCGGCGAGCCGGCCGACGTGGAACGGGCCGCCTATCAGGCGGCTGCCCGGCTGGCCAGCCGCCCCCGTTAGGCCGGAGCCGACCCGGCCCGGCGTTCCGTCGTTAGACTACGGCCGCCGGTGACCCGCGCGGCCCGGCATTTGTCCCACCTTCTCCGAGGAGACGCCCCCGATGTCCCCTTCTCCCGCTCCCGTTCCCTCTCCTTCCCCATTGCAGCCCAGCCGCCGCCGCCTGCTGGCCGGAGCCCTGGCCGGTGGCTCCCTGGCCCTGGGCGGCCTGCCCCGAGGAGGGCTCTTCGCCGCGGGCAGCGAGCGGATCCGGATTGGCCTCGTGGGCTGCGGCGGTCGGGGCACCGGTGCCGCGGAGCAGGCAGCCCTCGCCCACCCGGGAGTCACGATCACGGCGGTCGGTGACCTGTTTGCCGACCACGTCGCCGAGTCGGCGGCGCTTCTCGAGGCCGCCATGGGATCCCGCTTCGCCTGTCCCCCGGAGCGGCGGTTTGCCGGCCCCGCCGCCTGGCGGCGGGTGCTCGAGTCGGACCTCGACGCGGTGATCCTGGCGGCGGCTCCCTGGTCGCGGCCGAGTCATGTGGCGGCGGCTATCGCCCGGGGTCTGCACGTCTATTGCGAGAAGCCGGCGGCCACGGATGTGGCCGGGGCTCAGACGGTGCTGGCCGCCTGCGCGGCCGCGGAGGCAAGCGGGCTCGTCGTGATGTCGGGGCTCGCCGCGCGGCATCATCCCGCCACCGCCGCGACCATCGTCCGGATTCAGGCCGGGGCGATCGGCCGGCCTTGGCTGGCCGAGTGCCGGGCGTCGCTCGGCCTGCCCTGGCACCGCGCGGGCCAGCCCGGGTGGACGGCCGAGGAATACCGGCAGCGCAACTGGGTCGCCGATCGGCAGCTCTCCGGGGGACCGCTCGTGGAGCGGCACGTCGATGCCATCGACCGCTGCCTCTGGGCCCTGGGCGACGACCACCCGGTGGCCGCGGCACCGGCCGACGCAACAACCGCCCCTGCCGGCGGCCTGGCGGTTCGCTACCGGTTCGCCGACGGACGGGAACTCCTGGCGGAAGTCGTGCGGGGAGCCAACCGGGCACCCGGCCGGCCCGAGATCGTGGAGCGGGTGGTCGGCAGCCGGGGCCGGGCCGACCTGGTCGGTCACCGGATCGAGGCTGCCGGTCAGTGGGCCCATGAAGGTCCCGCGGCCAATCCCTGGCAGGCGGCCATGGCCCGGTTCGTCTCCGCACTCGTGGCCGGCCGGGGCGGCGACGGTGGCCGGGCCGTCTGCCAAAGCTCGCTCACGGCCATTCTGGGCCGGATCGCGGTCGAGCAGGCCCGGGAAGTCGGCTGGCACGAACTGGCCGGGCGGGCGACCGGTGCGACCCCTATAATCTGACGTGGCGTGATCGGCGCGATCTCCGGAAGACGATGACGAACCGGGGCTGGGTGCCAGCCGGGGACGGGGCCATAGGCAGGGTGGCGGGCCGCGTTTCCCGCAGCGGCTTTCTTCAGGGCTGAATCAGGAATCGGTGCGGCATGGCGATCAACCGTTCAACGCAGGCGGCGCTCACGATCGCCCTGAGCATCTTCGTGATGCTCACCTTCGCCCTCGGGATCACCACCTACCTCTACTTCAACAAGGCGCAGGACGCCGAGGCAGGGCTGGCCGCGGCCAACGCTCAGGCCGCCGCTGCCGAAACGAACGCCCGGCAGACCACCGAGCAGATGAATGAGCTCCGCGAGGTCGTTGGCGTTCAGCCCGACGTGCCGGTGGCCGACATCCGAGCCGAACTGGAAAACCGGATCGCCGGCCCATTCGCCGGCTTTCCGGCGGAGAACGCCAGCTACCTCAAGCTCCTCGAGTGGGTCCGAAAGGCACTTGAAGATAAAAGCACGGCCGTCAAGACTGCCGATGACGAGAAGAAAGCCCTCGCCGCCCAGAAGGCCGCCGAGGTGGCCGCGGCCGAAAAGGCCAAGGCGGTGGCCCTGGCGGCCGAGCAGGCTGCCAAGGAGGCCAGCGCGGCCGCCGCGGCCGACTTCGAGAAACGCCGCTCGGACGTCGAGAAAGAGAGAGACGACCTGCTGGGCAAGAAGCGGGCTGCCGAACAGGAGTCGAATGCTCTCCGCAGCCTCGAGGCCGAGGTCGCCAAAGGCCTCGACTTCATGCCCCCCTCCCGGAAGCCCGAGTTTGAGCGGGCCATTGCCGACAAGAATTCGATCAAGCAGCTCGACTTGATGCTATTCGAACTGCGGAGTCGGGCGAAATCCATCGCCGAACTCAACGAAATCCTGGCCCGGCTGCGGGTGGCCGATCCGAAACTGCAGGAAGAGATCATCGCGGCCCGGCCGGCCGACGATCGGATCGACGGCTTCAATGGCCACATCGTCTCGGTCGATCCCCGGCTGGGCACGGCCCTGATCTCCTGCCGGACGACCGCCGGCCTTCGCCCGGGGCTCGTCCTCCACGTGTTCAAGCCCGACGACCCGCAGCCGGAGTTCGGAACTCGCAAGGCGGTGGTCGAGATCACCGACGTGGAGGGGCCCACGCTCGTCCGGGCGGTGATCCGCCGCCAGGTTCCCCGCAATCCGATTCTTTCGGGCGATGGTGTTTCTTCGAGCCTCTGGGCCGGCGGCGTCACGCCCGAGATCGTGATCGTCGGCTTTGCCGACGTCGACTCCGACGGCCGTTCCGATCGGGAGTCGCTGGCGGCGATCGTCGAGCAGGCCGGCGGCCGGGTCGTCGATGCCGTCGCCCCGAACACCGCGCTCGTGGTGGATCTCGGCCAGCCGACAACCGGCGAGGATGGCCGGGAAGTGCCCGGCTGGCCGGCCGAATCCCGCCGCCGAACCCGCAATCTCGATGACGCCAAGACCTTCAGTATCCGCGTCACGGGCCTCGCCGGCCTGCTCGACATGCTCGGCCTCGACGGCGAGTCGTTCCGGCCGGGCCGCCTGCCCAAGCCCCGGGCCGTGGGGCGACTGCCGGGCCGGTAGCATCTGGATGCCCGGCTGCCATAATGGGGCCGGGAGGTGGCCCGCGGGGTGGCCTCTTCGAGTCACCGGAGATTCGCCAGGTGTACCACGTGCCGCTCGTCTCTCGTTGCCCGGGCCGGCTCCGCCGGCTGCTTGCGGGCCTGTCGTTGTTCGCAGTCATTGCGAGCGTCTGCCTGGGGGGAGCCGCTCCGGCCGATGACGGCTTCGTGCCGATCTTCGACGGCTCGACGCTCTCGGGCTGGGAGGGTAAGCCGGAGTTCTGGCGGGTCGAGGAAGGCCTGCTCGTCGGCGAGACAACGGCGGAGAACCCGACCAAGGGCAACACGTTCCTGATCTGGCGGGCCGGGCTCGTGGATGACTTCGAGCTGGAACTGGACTATCGGATCACTGCCAAGGGCAATAGCGGCGTGCAGTATCGCAGCCGGGACATGGGTGACTTCGTCGTGGGGGGCTACCAGGCCGACTTCGAGGGCGGAACCAAGTATTCGGGCATCATGTACGAGGAAAAGGGCCGCGGGATCCTCTGCCTGCGGGGCCAGCGGGTCGCGATCTCGGCCGACGGCGCGAAGAAGCCGGGTGAGCCGATCGGCGACACCGCCGAGCTCCAGAAGGCGATCAACCCGGAGGACTGGAACCGCTACCGGATCGTGGCCAAGGGGCCGATGCTCCAGCACTTCATCAACGGCCAGTTGATGTCGGAAACGGTGGACGAACAGGAAGGCAAGCGGGCCGAGCAGGGCGTGCTCGCCCTCCAGCTGCACGCCGGGCCACCGATGAAGGTCGAGTTCAAGGACATCCGCCTCAAGCGGACCCGCCTGGCGGCCGGCCGCAAGAAGCTGGTGCTCGTGGCGGGCCGGCCCAGCCACCGCAGCGGTGAGCACGAGTTCAGGGCCGGCTGCCTTCTGCTCCAGAAGTGTCTGGCCGAGGCCTGCCCGCAACTGCTCACGGAAGTGGCCACCGGCGGCTGGCCCACCGACCCGACCGCCTTTGACAACGCCGACGCGGTGTTCTTCTTCGCCGACGGCGGCGGGGGCCACCCGGTGCTCCAGAGCAACCGCCTCGGCCAGATCGACGCCCTCGCCAAGCGGGGCGTGGGGATCGCCTGCCTTCACTACGCCGTCGAGGTGCCTACGGAAAAGGGGGGCCCGCAGTTCCTCGACTGGCTGGGGGGCTACTTCGAGCCGCACTGGTCGGTGAACCCGCACTGGACGCTCGCCGAGACCCAACTCGCAACCGACCATCCGATCACGCGGGGCGTGCAGCCCTTCGAGACCAACGACGAGTGGTACTACCACATGCGGTTCAAGGAGCCGGCCGAGGGACTGACGATGATCCTCTCCGCCGTGCCCCCCGATGCCACACGGGAGCGGCCCGACGGCGCCCATAGCAACAACCCCACGGTGCGTGCCAACCGGGGCGGCCGGGAGGTGCTGGCCTGGGCCTACGAGCGGGCCGACGGCGGCCGGGGCTTCGGCTGCACCGGGGCCCACTTCCACAAGAACTGGGCCAACGACGATTTCCGGACGCTGATGGTCAACGCCCTGGCCTGGACGGCCGGCCTTGACGTGCCGAGCAGCGGCTTCGCCACGACCGTAGCGGACGAGGAGCTGGCCGCCAACCTGGATGACAAGAAGTAGTAACGAGGAGGATCGACGATGCCGAAGGGGGACAGTCCCCGCGGCGGGGACAGTCCCCGGGGAGCGCGATGCCGAAGGGGGACAGTCCCCGCGGCCGGGACAGTCCCCGGGGAGCGTCCGGCGAGATGGCACGGGCAACCCCGACCCACTTTCATTGACCCACTGCAAACCATTCGAAAAAGGAGAATCAGGAATGCCGAAGCTGACTGTCGAGGGCGTGGGTGCGTTCGAGGTGCCGGCCGGCAAGCGGCTGGTCAACGCGTTGGTGGACGAATGCGGCGTGGACCAGCTCCACGCCTGCGGCGGCTTTGCCCGCTGCACCACCTGCCGGGTCGAGTTCGTGGCCGGGGAGCCGACGGCGATGACCAAAGCGGAGCACGATGTGCTCGCGGCCAAGGGGCTGGCGGGCACGCAGGGTCTGCGGCTCTCCTGCCAGATCGCCTGCGACGCCGACATGACCGTCCGCTGCCCCAGCCGGCTCACGGGCAGCGGCCGGGCCGACGCCGGCAAGCGGCCCGCCGACGCGATCGAGCCGCCGCCCGAGTGGGTCTGAAGAGAGGGCGACCCGCGGTGGCGGTGTGGGCCATCGACCGGCAGGTCTCAAAAATGCGGGTCGCAGGGAGGGGTTGGCCGTGCCAATCGAGACGGCGTTGGAAACCGAGCGCAGCCTGGAGGGCGAAGGGGGACAGTCCCCGCGGCGGGGACAGTCCCCGGGGAGCGTCCGACGAGATGGCACGGGCAACCCCGACCCACGGAAGGGGTGCCGTCAGCTCGTCAGCAGCGGCCTGAGGAAGCGGGCCGACTCGCGGGCGGTGTCGAGCCAGCGGTGCGCCTGCCGCGGAAGCTCCACGTGGAGGCCGCCTGAGTAGCCCCCGGCCGCGAGGGCGGCAAGCAGCGGGGTGAAGTCGACGTCGCCGGTGCCCAGCGGCAGGTGCTCGTGGCGGCAGGCCAGCATGTCATCGACGTGCACGTTGACGATGTTCTCGACCCAGGGAGACAGCACCGCAGCGGCCGGCCGCTCCCCCAGGCACTCGAGGTGGCCGGTGTCGATCGAAAGGCCCAGGCCCGCCGGACGGCCGAGCCGCTCGGCGAGCTCGGCCCAGCGGGCCACCGTGTCGATCACCATGCCCGGCTCGGGCTCGAAGCCAAGCGGCATCCCCCGCCGCTCGGCATGGGCCAGGATCGGCTCGAGCCCCGCGGTGAGTCGCTCCCAGAGAGCCTCGGCCGGAGCGGCGTCGCGAGCCAGGCCGCTCCAAAGCGACACAGAGCCCGCCCCCAACTCGGCCGCGATGTCGATCGCCTGTCGGGTGAACTCGACCCGCCGGCGGCGGGCGGCAGGGTCGGCCGAGACGAGCGTCGGCTCGTGCTTGACAAGCGGGTCGAGCAGATGACGGGCCCCCGTCTCGATTACGCAGGTCATGCCGCGGGAGGCCAGCAGGGCTCGCCAGCGGTCCAGTTCGCCGGCCAGGCCGCTGCCGGCCGGGTCGAGCAGGTGCCTGTCGGGCGTGATCGCCAGCGCCGTGTAGCCCAGGTCGGCCAGGAGGGGCACGGCCTCGGCCGGAGCGATCTCGCCGATGCTGTTGGTGCTGAAGCCGAGCCGCATGGTCGCGAAGCGTCCCGCCGCAGCGGGCTCAGGTGGGGGGCACGAGCCGCTTGAAGAACAGGAACCAGGCCAGCAGGCAGAGGACCACGATCGCCCACCGCTCCCCGCAGGCCGCCAGCACGAGCACGGCGTCGAGCGTGATCATCGACATGATCGCGTTGCCGACGGCGAAGCCGACCCGGCCCGGGGCAGGGTCGCCGATGCCGACCGCGACCCGGTAGAGGATCGAGGTGGCGATGATCGCCCACAGGGTCAGCCAGGTGCTCGCCGGCATCGCCGCCCCGGTGGAAAGCTCGATCGGCCCCCGGTCGAAGAGCCAGACATAGCCCGCGGCCGTGGCCAGCCCCGCGAGCATCACGAGGCCGCCGAGGGCGAGCGTGCCCCGCCGGCTCGTGGCCGCCTCGTCGCGGGCGTAGAGGGTGATCCCCGCGGCATAGAGGCCCATCCCGATCGGGATCAGCCAGTCGCGGGCGTCGCCCGGGCCGCCGGCCGCGGTCATGCCCACCAGCCAGGCCAGGCTCCGGCAGGAGCCCATCACGAGCGGCCCCCAGAAGGTCGGCTTGGCATGCCGGTCGTAAACCCAGACCGCCGCCACCAGGGCCGCCGCCGCCACCGCCGGCCATGCGGAGCCGCTCGCGGCGGCGGCCCCGGCGGCGAGCACCAGGCCGACCGCGAGCAGAGCCCCGCCGGCGGTGGCCGCGGCCCGGCTGCCGATCGCCCCGCTCGGCAGGGGCCGCTCCGGCCGCTCCCGACGGTCGAGTTCCAGATCGCACCAGTCGTTGAGCACCATCCCGCCGGCATAGATCGCCACCACCGCCGCCACCGCCAGGCCACAGGCCACCGGCGGCCAGGCCAGCTCGCGGAGCCCGGCCACGATCAGAAACCCGGCCAGCGGGTCGGCGGCGGCGGTCGCCAGGTTGGGGACGCGGACCAGCCGCAGCCAGGCAAGCATCTCAGGCGAGCTCCACGCCGGCGGCGGCCGCCACACTCAGGAGGTGGGCCCGGGCGGCCCGGGCGGCATCGTCGGGGCGGTCGCGGTAGGGATAGAGCTCGACGGTCACCCAGGTGTCGGGCGTGTGGGTGGCGATCGCCGCAAGCACCGCAGGAAAGTCGATCGCCCCCTCCCCCGGCACGAGGTGGTGGTGGACCCGCGAGGCGGCGATGTCTTCGACATGGTAGTGCCGCGTGTGCCCCACCAGCCGGGGCACCCACTCGGCCGGGTCGTCAGCCACGCAGTAGGCATGGCCGACGTCAAAGTTGAGGCCCAGGGCCGGATGATCGACCCGGGTCGCGAACTCGAGGTATTGCTCGAAGGTCTCGATCAACAGGCCCGGCTCGGGCTCGATCAGCAACGTCACGTTGCAGGCGGCCGCCACGTCGAGGACCGGCATCAGCTCCTCGTAGAAGATGTCGCTCGCCGCCTGCCGCGACTGCCCCGGGGCCAGCTCGCCGCCGGGCTCGGTCGAGATCGTGCCGGCCCCCAGCTCGGCGGCCAGCCGGAGGGCCCGCTTGGTGTGCTCGCGGCGGATCGCCCGGTAGTGAGGATCGGGATCGGTCCAGCCGGGATGCCAATACGGCTGCCGCGGGTCGGCGACCGCATTCATCATGAAGGCGTTGATGTTCGAGATCGTGAGGCCGTGCTCCCGCACCGCCCGCCGGATCCCATCCTTCTGCACTTCCAGGAGCCCGGCCGGCCAGGCATGAGGCACGTCGGCCAACAGCTCGATCCCGCGATACCCCGCCCCGGCGATCCGGCCCACGGCCTCGGCCACGGGGACGTCGAGGTAGGCATTCGAGCTGAAGGCAAGGCGAAGCGGCATGCTGGAGGCTCTCCGGGAAAACCCGAAGTTTAGCATGGGAAACCCGACTCACACCGCATGGCTTCGGCGGTCAACCAAAGAGGCCACGCCCTGCGTGGGTCGGGGTTGCCCGTGCTATCTCGCCGGACGCTCGCTACCGGCATCCTGCCGTCCGCTCGCTCGATGGAAACCTCGCTTCGGCATCCTGCCTACGCTTCGGTTTCCAACGCCGTCGAGATAGCACGGGCAACCCCTCCCGCGACCCCTCACGGCCAGAGCAGGAGCACGTCGTCCAGCCAGGCGGGGCGGAGGGGGAGCCGTTCGAGCTCGGTGTAGTACATCGCCGAGGGATCGACCTGCCGGGCTTCCATGAGGGCCACGTGTCGCTTGACCGGCTCGACCTCGAGCAGCCGCGGCAAGAGGCCGCACCAAATCACCGCCACCGCCAGACCGCCGGCTGCCAGCCGGAGTGCTGCCCGCGGTGGAGAGACCGGCGGGCTCATAGCTCCACCACCTTGCGGAACAGCCACCCGAAGGTGAGGCTTGCCATCGCCAGGGTGAGGGCGAGGTTGAGGGTCTGGCCCGCCACGTAGAGCAGCACGGGCCGCCCGCTGGCGAGCACCGGGGCGAGCTGCCGGAAATTCGTCTGCAGCCCCATGCAGACAAAGCCCGTGCAGAACAGCCAGCCGCGGAGCTTGGCGGTGAAGCCGGTCGTGGCGCCCTCCACCCAGAGGGCCTGCTCCGGGCCGAGGGCGTGCAGCGCGGAGCAGACGAGCGAGGCGGCCAGGAAGCCGAGGATGAACCGCGGGAACCGCCCCCAGATCTCGGCGGCCAGCGAGCCCCGCGGCCCCCCCCTGCCCCGCTCCACCCAGCCGGCCCAGTAGGTGGCCACCGCGAAGGCGATCAGGCCGATCATCGAGTTTTGGATCATCTTCACGGTGGCGGCCACTGCGCCGGCCTCGGGGCCGAGCGTCTCGCCGGCGGCCACCACCGCGCCGGTGGCGTCGATCGTGCCCCCGATCCAAGCGCCCCCCACCAGGGGATCGAGTCCGATCGCCCGGATCGCCATCGGCATCACCACCATCATGATGACGGTGAAGAACAGCGACAGGCCGATCGTCAGCGAGATCTCCTCCTTCTTGGCCCGGCAGGCGGCCCCGGTGGCGATCGCGGCCGACACGCCGCAGACCGACATGTCGGCCGCGAGCGTCATGCAGAGCGACCGCGACGGAATGCGGAGCAGGTTGACTCCCGCGAGGTAGGTGGTCACAAGCACGATCGGCGTCACGATCCAGGCCGTCATGATTCCCGGCAGGCCGAGGGCCAACAGCCGGCTGACGAGCACCTCGGCCCCGAAGATCACGAGGCCCGTCTTGATGAACAATTCGCCGATCAAGGCCGGCTTGAGCCAGCGGGGCACGCCCGCCGCGTTGCTCACGAACAGCCCCACGGTCAGGGCCCAGAGGGGGTATTCGAGGTTGTAGAACTTGACGGTCTTCTGTGCCGCCAGCACGAATGCCAGGCAGGTGAGGCAGGCCAGCACGAGGCCGCCCGGCAGGAACCGACCCGGCTTCCCACCGGCCAGGAGCGTGCCCAGGCCCCCGATGAGCACCACCCAGGCCATGCCCGAGAGGATCGGCCCCAGAGCCAGTTGGCCGCTCTTGTCTCGAAAGGCATCCAGCGGCTGCTCGACCCAGGTGCCGGGCGAGCCGGCCGTGGCCGCGAGCGGCGTCGGCCAGCCTTTGGGGTGGCGGTCGCGGCTGCCAGGCTCCTCGCTCGGCCCCGCCCCCCAGGTCACCGCCAGCGCCACGAGCACCGTCGCCATCCCGATCAGGACGGCGGCCACGTCTTCATGGAGGCCTTTGGACATGGAGAGCGGCAAGCCGGGCGACGAACCGATTACACTCGAGTTGCAGTAGTCTAGACCCGGGGAGCGTTTTCATGCACCACCTGCCACCCGCCCGGCCTCCGTGGACCCTGAACCCGGCCGCCCCGTAGCGGCGGGATAACCCTGCGGGCAGGCGAAGCCTGTCCATCCCGACGGCCAGTTGACGCAGCCCCATGTAGCGGCGGGATTTCATCCCGCCGGCCAGTTGGCGACGCCCTTCCCGTGCCACCGTTTCCGGTTGGCGTCGTCGCAGTGCCCGCAGGGTTGAAAACCCGCGGCTACGTTGCAGC
>CAYRNG010000381.1:0-4184 GCA_964425395.1 uncultured Candidatus Kuenenia sp.
TCTTTTCCTTGACACAAAGAGTGTACGGAGGTACATACAAGGCAGCGGTGCACGCTTCCCCCGGAGACCGGAGTCCATGACCACCGAACGCATGCTCGAAGCCCTCCGTCAGCGGCCTTTTCTGCCTTTTCTCTTGCACGTGGCCGACGGTCGCACGGTTGCCGTCTCCCACCCCGAACAGGCGGCTCTCCATCCCCAGGGTCGGACCATGATCGTCGATCAGCCCGACGAATCCTGGCAGCTCGTCGATCTCCTGCTCGTCACGGGGATCGAGTTTCGGGAGTCGATCGCCTCGTAGGCGGCCGGCCACCTGCAGCCGCAGCTCAGTCGTCGATGAACGGCCGGCGGGGGGCGGGCTCCGCGGCGGCCGGTTGCTCGGCCGGATCGTCGTCCCGATCCTTGCCGGCCCGCCCGGCGGCGGCCGCCTCCGCCATCTCCTGCCGCTCCCGCCAGGGCTTGGCCGCCTCGTAGCTCTTGAGTTCGGCCGCCAGCTGCTCGGCCACCTCGTCGTCACCCTGCTTGCCCTTCTCGACCGCCTGGCGGCTGAACTTCCGGGCCGAGTCGAAGTCGCCGGTCTCGGCGTAGGCTGCGGCCAGCGTGCTGATGATGTGGGCCTCCTGCCACTCCGTCTCCTCGCAGGCCTTGGTGGCCAGGTCGATGGCCCGCTTGCCGTCGCGGAGGTCGCCGTCGGGCGAGGTGGCCAGCAGCCAGGCCAGGTTGTTGAGCACGCCCGAGTCGTCGGGCTTCAAGGCGTGGGCCTTTTCCAGGTCGGCCAGGGCCGCCGGGTGGTCACCGATCGAGATCGCCGCGTCGCTGCGGCCCCGCCGGCAGGGAAAGTTGTCGGCGTCGATCTCCAGGGCCCGCGTGAACCGCTTGATCGCTTCCCGCGGCTGCTTGGCGGCCAGGTAGAGCATCCCCAGCTGGCCGATCACGGCCGTGTCGTCGGGGTTGCGGGCCGCCAGCCGCCGGAAGTCGAGGATCGCGGCCGCGTAGTCCTGCCGCTCGGCCGCGAGCAGGCCGCGGAGCTCGAGGGCCGCCGGCAGATCGGGCTCCTGCCCGAGCACCGTCTCGAGGTCGGCGAGAGCCGCCTCGCTGTCGCCGGCCTGCTGCTGGATCCGGGCCCTGAGGAGGAGGGCCGTGCGGTTGGCCGGCTGGATCTCCACCGCCCGGTCGATGTCGTCCAGGGCCTCGTCGTTGTCGCCCTCCAGGGCCAAGACCCGGGCCCGCTGCAGGAGCGGGCCGACCGCTTCAGGCTCCAGTTCGATTGCCCGCCCGAAGGCCGCCCGGGCCTCCGCCAATTCCTCGTTCATCAGCAGGGCCAGGCCGAGGGCCTCGTGGAAGGAGGCGTTGCGAGGCTGCTCCTCGGCCGCCACGGCCAGGTCGTCGCGAGCCTGGGCAAATTCGTCGCTGGTGAGGTGAAACATCCCCCGGGCCCGCCGCACCTCGGGGTCGCGGGGGGAGAGCTCGACGGCCGCGTCGAAGAGGGCCGCCTTCTCGGCCGGATCCTCCTCGATGTCGGCCAAGACGAGCGTGGCCCGGGCCCGCTTGAGCTTGTCGTCGCCCAAGAGGCCGAGCGCCTTGGCCGCGGCGGCCGCTGCCCTTTGGCGATCGCCCCCCGGCAGCGTCTGGAGCCGGGCGATCATCAGGTGCACGCCGCCGAGCTTCGGGTCGCGGGCCACCACCTCCTCGAGGTCCCGCATCGCGAAGGCCCGGATCCGCGGCCACTGCGGGTCAGGCCGGGGCGAGTCGAAGATCGCCTCGACGAGCATCCCGGCCCGGTCGATGAGCGTGCCGGTGTAGAGGTCTTCGGCAAACTTCCGCGATTCCTCGTCGAGCCCCTTGTCGATCGCCTTCCGGCAGAGGGTGAGCACGCGGCCGAAGTCGTCGAGCTGCTCGATGGCCAGCTTGGCGTCGATGGCGGCGTTGAGATCCTCCTGCCCCGGGGCGTCGGCCAGCTCGGCGGGGGCGGCCGGGGTGGCTGCAGCGGCCGGCTCCTCGGCAGTGGCGGTCGCGGGCTCGTCGGCCGTCACCGGCGGAAGGGCGGCAAACAGCAGCCAGAGGGCAACGTCGAACCGGCGAGCGTGCGACATGGGCGAAGAGTCTCCTGGGACGCCCCATAGTATGCGGCAATCGTGAGGAAAGGGGACAGTCCCCGGGGCGGGTCAGGAAAGGGGACAGTCCCCGCGGCGGGGACAGTCCCCGGGGGGCTCAGAGCGGGGCGGGCAGGTCGCGGCGGGCGAAAATCAGGGCTCCGGCGAGGTAGCCGGCCAGACCGATGCCGATCAGCACCGCGTCGTAGCGGGCCACCAGCCACCAGGCCTCGGCCGTGCCCCCCACCAGCCGCTGCGGCTCATAGGCTGTGAAAACCGACAGCCAGCCGGCCCAGCCCAGCCGGCTGCTCAGCCGGCCCACGAGCTTGAAGAGCAGCGACAGCACGTAGAAGCCGCACATGACCCCGATCGTGCGGCTGCGGTGGCTGCCGGCCGCCGACACGAGCCCCGCCACGCCCGCCATGCAGACCATCAGCCCGAACACGTTGGCCACCGCCGGCGCGAACCGGGCCGGCTCGAGCGAGGCCGACCAGGGGCCCAGGGCCACGGCCGACCAAAGCCCCGCCAGCAAGACGCCGCAGGCCACCGCCCCGCCGGCGATCGTGGCGGCCGCGTGGCTGGCATACACCGCCGTCCGCCGAACGGGCGCCGCCAGGACCATCTCCATCGTGCCCCGCTCGAGCGGCCCGCTGACCACGTCGCTGCCCCGCGTCACGCCCCAGACCGTCGCCCCCAGGATCACGATCGGATCGACAAACGCCAGCGCCACCCGGCCGGCATGGGTGGCCACCTCGGCCAGCGGCACGCCCGAGAGCTTCTGCCAGTCGTCGGGGATCAGCCTGAGGAGCATCTGGAAGTCGCCCATCGGCACCTGGGCCTGGAGCCAGATGTAGATCCAGGGGAAGGCGGCCCAGAGGGCGGCCAGGGCCAGTAGCAAGAGCTTCTGGTCGCCCCAGGCCTGTCGCCAGACGGCACGGTTCAGCATCGCCGCGTCTCCTCGCTGGCATGGCAGGTTGCAAACCTGCCCCACGGGGAGCCTCTCGTGGGGCGGACTTGCAGTCTGCCAACACACCGTCTGCTCATGCCGTGCCTCCCCGATGAAACCGGTCGTAGACCGCCGCCAGCCCGATCGGCTCCACCGCCACCTCCGCCAGGGGCAGCGTGGCCAGCCAGCCGAGCAGCGGCGCCAGCGACTCGGCCGCCTCGAGCACCACTCGCTCCTGGCCGTCGGCACCGGCGGCGTCGTGCACCACCGTCACCCGGCCGGCCAGTTCGGCCGGCACGCCGCCGAAGGCCGCGGTCAGCCGGGCGGTGATCCGGTGGCCCCGCCGGAGGTCGGCGATCGACTGCTCGTGGACCGGCGCGCCGGCCCGCATGATCGCCACCCGGCTGCAGGTCTCCTCCACCTCGGAGAGCACGTGCGAGGAGAAGATCACCGTCCGGCCGGCAGCGTTGGCCTCGCGAACGAGGTCGAGCACCTCCGCCCGGGCCGTGGGGTCGAGGTTGGCGGTGGGCTCGTCGAGGATCACGACCGGCGCGTCGGTCGCCAGCACGGCGGCCAGGGCCAGCTTCTGCCGCATTCCAGTGCTCATCCGGGCCACCTGCCGGCTGGCGTCGAGCCCCAGCCGGTCGGCCACCCGACCCGCCTCGGCCCGGCTGCAGGCGGGCCGAAGACGGGCGAAGAAGTCGAGCACCTCCAGGCCGGTCATCCGGCGGAAGAGGCGGGCCTCGCCCGGCAGGTAGGCCACCTGGCTGCGGACGCCAAGCGAGTCGGTGGCCGAGTCGTGGCCGGCCACGCGGGCCGAGCCGGAGGTGGGCCGGAGGTAGCCCAGGAGCAGCCGCAGGAGCGTGGTCTTGCCGGCCCCGTTGGGGCCCAGGAGGCCGAAGACCTCGCCCTCGTGAATGGCCAGCGTGCAGGCATCCAGGGCCGTGAAGCTGCCGTAGCGTTTGGTGAGTCGATCGGTGGCGACGAGCATGCGATTCCGGAAAGGGGACAGTCCCCTGCGGGGACAGGAAAGGGGACAGTCCCCTGCGGGAAACGGTGAAAGGGGACAGTCCCCTGCGGGGAAACGGTGAAAGGGGACAGTCCCCTGCGGGGACAGGAAAGGGGACAGTCCCCTGCGGGGACAGGAA
>CAYRNG010000382.1:0-14908 GCA_964425395.1 uncultured Candidatus Kuenenia sp.
CGCCGGGCGAATCGCACGATGTCGAACACGGTGAGGAAGTAGGCCTCGTAGCCGAGCTCAGCGATCAGGGCGAGCTCGTGGGCCACGAGCTCCCGAACCTTCTCCGGGATCCCGCCGGGATACCGCTTATGGGCCCCCTTCCAGGCCAGGTGGGCGAGCTGCTCGCTGGCCGTGCGGCCCGGCGGCACGCTGGCAGTGGGATACTCGTATTTGAGTTCGTCGAGCGAGAAGCTGCAGCGGGCGGCGATCTCGGCCGACCACTCGACGGCCCCGGGCAGGGCCGCGAACCGCTCGGCGACAAGCCCCCGCTCCTGGAGGTGCCGCTCGCCGTTGGAGAGCAGCCGGCCGCGGATCGCCTCCACCGTGCCGCCGTGGCGGGGGGCCGTGAGCACGTCGTAGAGGGGCAGCCGGCTCCGCTCGTGGGAGCGGGCGTCGCCGGCCGCCGCGATCGGCACGCCCGCCAGCCGGGCCACGCGGCCAAACCAGGCCAGCCGCTCGGCGTCGTCTCCCTCGCGGGCCACCTCGGCCAGCGCCCAGAGGCGGTCGTCGAAGATCCACCGCCAGTGGGCGAGGTGTTCGGTGGTGTCGCTGAGGCGGTCGTCGTCGAAGGGGCCGCCGTGGAGATCGCGGGCGAAGGCCGCCAGCGGCACGCCGGCCAGGAGGCCGTGGGCGTGGCGGGCGATGTCGTCGCAGGTGAGGCGGCAGCCGCCGGCGGCCTGGCCGGGCTCCGCGGCGGCCCGGGCGTAGCCGTGGGTGAGCAGCTGGCAGAGGTTTGCGTAGCCGGCCATGTCGGCCGCCCAGACGACGATCGGCGCCGCATCGACCGGCTCGAGGTGGGCCCCGACGATGAGTTTGAGCCCGGATTCTTTGGCGGCCCCATGAGCCCGCACGACGCCGGTGAGCGTGGCCCGGTCGGTGAGGGCGAGGGCCTCGTAGCCGAGCGCGGCGGCCCGGGCCACGAGCTCCTCGGGGTGCGACGCTCCCTGGAGAAACGAGAAGTTGCTCGTGCAGTGAAGCTCGGCGTATGGCGGTGGGTTGGTTGTCATGGTGATCATCTCCTCTAGGCGAACACTCCGTGCAGATACCAGTTGGTGCTTCGAGCCCCCCGCGCCGCCGGGCCGCCGAGCCGTCGGAAGAGCCAGAACCGCGACCCTGTTTCGGTCTCCACCACGTAGTAGTCGCGGCGGACGGTCGGGCCCCGCCACCAGGCGGTCTCGATCCGCTCGGGGCCGTGGGCCGCGACGATGCGATGCACCGTGCCGCCGAGCCGAAACCGCGCCGGTGGCCCGTCGGGCACGACGGCGAGCAGACCGGCTTGAAGCGGCTCGAGTGGCAGCGGCCGGGCGGGCATCCAGACAGGCCTGCGGCCGGCGGTGGCAGGCAGGCCCGACCGCGGGGCCGGAGCCCGAGACGGGGCGGCGGTGGGGGGGCCCGGCGGGGCGGCGATCCAGGCATGCTCGGGCTGCGGGTCGGCCACGGCCTGCGGCTGAAAGACGGCCGTCCGGCCGAGCCGGCCGGCGAGCCGGTCGAGCAGCCCTGCCACCTCGGCCGCCCGCGACTCAGTCGAGCCGCCCACCGCCTCGGCCTCGAACAGCCCCCGCTGCCGGCAGGCCGCCGGCCCGGCCGCCACCACCTCCACGGAGAGCGATTCGATCTCGCGGGGCAGCCGCGTGCGGCCCAGCCGCAGCCGGACGAGCTCGACCACGTGCCGCACCGACAGGCTCGGCCGAAACAACCCGACATCGATCACCGTGGGCGGGGCCGCCGCGGCGGCATGAATGGCCGCGGCAGGATCGAGCCGTACCTGCACCGCCGTGAGGCCCTCCCCCCGCGCGACGAGCGGCTCGAGGCAGCGGCCCACGAGCGGCTCGAGCAGGCCGGCCACGAACGACTCATCCACCGCGGCGAGCGACAGCGGCAGCTCGAAATCGTGGCGGGCCTGAGGCAGCGAATCGCCGCGGGCCGGCTCGATCGGCTCGGCCCGGTCGCCGGTGAACTCGGCCAGCCGGATCGCGAGCGAACTGGGAAACCGGCCGGCCAGGCTCTTGGCCGGCAGCCGCAACGCGCCGCCGATCGTGTCGATACCCACTTCCTGGAGCATCCCGCTCGCGGCCGCCTCCAGCCGCAGGGCCACCAGCGGCAGCCCGGCGAGCACCGCCGCTTCTCCCCGCGCGAGCCGCTGGACCCCGGGGGGCACGACGGCCCACCGCCGACCCGCCGGCCCGCCGCCCCAGGCCCGGCGGCGGATGCTTCCCGTGGCGGTCGATGCCGGCTCGGCGGTGGCCACGAGATGCGTGTGGTGGGCGGCGGCCCAGGCGGCGGCCGGCGTGTCGGCGATCGCCACGCGGGCATGGAGGCCGCGGGCCGCGAGCGTCCAGGCGGCCGTGCGGGCAAGCGATGCCTCGCCGCCGAAGAAGCCGGCCGTGCCCGTGATGTCGAGATGCAGGCATTGCGGCTGCCAGGCCCCGGGCATCCCCGCCGGCAGCGCCTCGATGCCCACCGCCGGCGCGAACCGCCGGCACCAGCGGCCCACCCGCTCGAGCAGGAGCCGATCGGCCACGGGATCGTCGGGCTCCACGGCGGCGATGTGGCAGGCCCGCGAGCCGTGGGCGAGCGCCAAGACGGCCATCGCCTCGGCCAGCGGCATGCCCGGCTGGATCGCCGCTCGGCGGCGGTGCGGCTCCCGCCGCGGGGGCTCGGCCCAGGCCCACGACACCACCCGCATGATCCCCCGCTGCTCGCGGCGGCAGACGAATACCGGCAGCTTCCGCAGCTCGGGCCGCTCGATGAGCCGCCGCTGCACCGGCCAGCGGGGCAGCCAGATCGTCATGATGCGCGGCATGAGAAGCCTCCTTCGTGGCCGGCATGGCTTTGATGGCCGGCACTCGACCGGCGACGCGGCTGCACACGCGGCTGCCAGGCGGCGCCGGCGGGGCCGGGCAGCCTGCCGGCGCACCCCCGGGCGAGATCGAGGACCGTCTCGGCGGCCCGCTCGGCATCGGGATCGCCTCCCGTCCAGCTGCCGCCCACCCACGTCAGCCGCAGCCGTCGCTCGAGGAGCGAGCCTCCCGGGAGCGGTTCGACGGCCAGCCGCGCCTCGGCCCACGAGGGCTCGCGGCCGGCCGCCTCTGGCCGCACGATGAGCCCGACTGCACCGCTCGACCGGGCGGCCAATTGCCAGCGGCGCATGGCGGTGTTCCAGAGCTGCCGCTGACCCGCGGCGGCCCGGCCGGAGCCGCCTACTCCTGCCGCCACGCTCCGCGGCCAGGCGACCACCGCCGCCACGCCGTCGGACCGCAGGGCCTGATCGATCGCCCAGATCTCGTCGTCATCGCGGGAAGGGCGGGCCACGACGAGCTGCCGCGGGTCGGCGAGCCAGGGGAGGATGGCCGGCGGATGGAACCAGCCGCTACGGTCGATCACCATGACCGTCTGCGGCCCGGAGGGGATGCGGGCCAGCCGGCAGGCGATCCCGCAGGCCAGCGAGACTGCCCCGGCCCCGCCGGCCAGGCCGTCGGCCGCGGCGGGGCCGGCGGCGAGCCATTCCAAGAGGCTGCCCCGCCGAACGCCGCCGGCCGGCAGCAGGCCATCGACTGCCGCAAAGCCGCTCGAGACCACTTCCCGGGCATCCTGCCGGCCGGCCAACTCGCCGCCGCTCAAAAGCCCCGCGGCGGCGAGCCCCGGCGACAAGGAGCCCGCTGGAAAGAGCCCCGGTCGCGAGCGGGCCGCTTGGGCGAGGCCCGCTCGGGCGAGGCTCAGGGCTGTGTCGGGGGCAGGGGCGGCTGCTGCCGAGATGGATGCTTCTGGGGGGGCGGGTGCCAGGCTGATCGTGACCATGACCGGGCCTCGTGGCTCTGGTGGCGGCCGCGGGCGGGCGGCCGGACGACAAAGTGTGTACGCGTGTACATTATATGGTTGCTCCCGGGCTGTCAACCATCCTGCCGACCGATTTTTTCGCGGCCGTTTTCGCCCGCTCGAGGGCGTGTCGGCAGGCACGTCCGGCAATCGCCCGTGGCCGGAGTCAGCCGCCCGACCCCAAGCGGGGAGGAACGATTGCCTCAGTGACAGCACCGGTGCTATTGTCTATTTCAGTGCGTCGATCCCGAATCGTTGTCGATACGAACGTCTTTGCGGCCGCCCTCACGAGTGCGTCTGAAAGCAACCGGGAGGTGATCAGGGCCTGTCTGACTCAAGCAGCGGTGCCACTGATGGGGATGGCCTTGTTTCATGAATACGAAAGCATCCTGTCGAGGCCTGCGATTCAGGCCCGCTGTCCGCTGTCGGCGAAACAGCGGGACGAGCTCTTCGCGGCCGTTCTGGCCTGTTGCCAATGGGTCCGGATCGCCTTCCTGTGGCGGCCGAATCTTCCCGATGAAGCCGACAACCACGTCATCGAACTGGCGGTGGCCGGCGGGGCCGCCGCCGTGGTAACGAATAACGTAAGGGATCTTCGCCAGGGAGAACTCGTGTTTCCCGACATCCGAATTCTGACCCCTGCCCGGTTTCTGAAATTACTGGAGGCCTCGTCATGACCACGCTCACCATCAGGATCCCAGACGATACGGCTGCCCGGCTCAGGGAATTGGCCCGTCATCGTGGCATCAGCCTGAACAAGCTGATGGAGGAGTTTTCGGCGACGGGACTTGCGGAGTTCGACACCGAGACCCGCTTTCGCCTGCGGGCGGCCCGTGGATCTCCGGAGCGTGGCCTCGCGATCCTCGGGCAACTCGACGCTCGCCTTGGCAAAAAGCCTCCCCGCCGCAGCGGCCGGCAGGCCGAGCGGTAATTCCCAGCCCGGAGGCCGCTCCCCCGCTCGGCGGTTCCGGCTTCAGTTTTGGCCTTCGGGCCGCTGCCGCCACCAGGCGGCGAGGATGCTGCCGAGCACCGAGTGGACGAGCGCCGAGATCGCCCCGGGCACCGCCGTGAGCGGCTCGGCCGCGAAGTGCCGCTGGGCCAGCACGACCCCCAGCCCCGAGTTCTGCATCCCCGTCTCGATCGAGATTGTGCGGGCCGCGACCGCCGCAAACCCCAGGGCCCGCGCGAAGCCGTAGCCGACGGCGAAGCCCGTCGCATGCAGGGCCGCGATCGCGAGCAGGAGCCGCCCGCCGCTCGCCCGCACCGTGGCGGCGTTCTGACCGATGATGCTCCCGCAGACCAGCGCGATCAAAAGCACGCTCACCAGCGGTGCCACCGGCAGCACCCCCCGCACCACCGCCGGGGCGAACCGGTTGAGGGCCACGCCCGCCGCCACCGGCAGGACCACGACCTCGAGGGTCGAGACGAACAGGCCGAGCGTGTCCACCTCGACGAGCCGGCCGGCCAGGGCCTGTGCGAAGAGCGGCGTGAGGAGCACCGCCGCCAAGGTCGAGCAGGTCGTCATCACGACCGAGAGGGCCACGTCGGCCCGGGCGATGTAGGTGACCACGTTCGAGGCCGTGCCGCCGGGGCAGCAGGCGACGAGGATCAGCCCCACCGCGAAGGGCGTGGGCAGGCCGAGGCCCGTGGCGATGAGCCAGCCGGCCGCCGGCATGATCAGAAACTGCCCGGCCACGCCGGCGACCACCGCCAGCGGCCGCGAGGCGACGCGGCTGAAGTCGGCCAGCGAGAGCGTCATCCCCATGCCCAGCATGATCACCGCCAGCCCCCCCACGATCAGCGGCCCGCGAAACCAGCTGAAGGCCGCCGGCGCGACGAGCGCCAGGCCGCAGGCCGCGGCCACCCAGAGCGGGAAGGCGTTGGCGAGCCGTTCGAGAAGGCGGACGAGGGCTGGAGGCATGGGTGACGTGGCGGCGTGGGGTGGGGCGGCGTGTGGCGGAGCAAGAGGGATCGGGCTGGGAGCCGCGAGCCGTTAGCATAGGGCCTCGCGAGCCACCCGACGGCACCCAGATGCCCCCCGAGATCACCTGCCGCCGCGCGGCCGTCGCCGAGATCCTGCCCTTGCGGCACCGGATCCTGCGGACCGGGCTGCCGTTCGAGGCGGCCCGCTTCGAGGGAGACTCCGACCCGGCCACGCGGCACTACGCGGCGGTCACGGGCGAAGTGCCCGTCGGCTGCCTCACGCTCATACCGAGTGCCTGGGAAGGCCGGCCGGCCTGGCAGCTACGGGGCATGGCCACCGATGCGAATGAGCAGCGCAAGGGACTCGGCCGGCAGCTGCTCGAGGCGGCCGTGGCCGACGCCCGGGTCGACGAGCCCGAGCGGATCGTGTGGTGCAACGCCCGCACCTCGGCCGTCGGCTTCTACGAAAAGCTCGGCTGGCAGGTCGTGTCGGAGCCCTTCGACGTGCCGACCGCGGGGCCGCACGTGAAGATGGTATCTGGTGACGGGGGTGAAACATGAAGGGGGACAGTCCCCTGCGGGGACAGTCCCCGGGGGAGATGAAGGGGGACAGTCCCCTGCGGGGACAGTCCCCGCCGCCCGTGGCCCCTTTCATCGCGGTGGAACTTGCGTTTCTGGCGGCCGCGCACGTCCTCGGCGGCCCGCCCTGGGTGGCCCTCGGCGTGCTCGCCCTCCTGGGGCAGGTCGCGGCCGACTTTCGCCTCCGGCCGCTCCTCGGCCTGCTGCCGGCCGTTGGCTGGCTCGTGGCCCATCAGGTCACGGGCAACCGCGAACTCTTCTTTCCCTACGCCATGGCCTTGGCCGCCCACCTCGCCGGCCAGTTCGCGGGCCGGTTTCCAGGCTGGTTCACGGCCTGGTTCACGGGCCGGGGCCGCGGCGCGGCGGCGCTCGCCGGCGGCCTGACTGTGGCTGCGTTTCTCGTGATCCGCGGCCTCCAGGCTGCCACGCCCCGCGTGCTCGCGGTCGAGACGGCCGTGGCGGCGGTGATCCTTGCCCTCACGGTGGCGGCGATGCCACTGGCCGCGCGGCGGCCCGGGGGCCTCGTGGCCCTCACGGCCCTGGCCTCGCTCTTGGCCTACGTGGGCCTGGCGGTGTGAGCAGCCGACTGCTCGCCGGCGGCCGGCTGCCACTCGCCGCACCAGTCGTCGGCTGCGGTGTGGGGCCAGATGCCCACGCGGACGAGCTTCTCGTCGTCATCGTCGTCGGGCAGCACCGGCGGCATCCGCCGGCACTGGCCCCAGGTGGGGCCGCGGTCGGCATGCTCCCGCCGCCAGAAGCGGCAGTTCACACACTGCTGGCCTCCGCGGTCGGCGGGCTCGGTGGGGAAATCGCTGGCAGGCATTACAGTAGTGGAGCGTGAAGGACCGCGGCCGACAACGCCCCGGTTTGTGAAGCCGCCCCCGCAGGGATCCCGCCATGTTCACGACGAATCCTTGGTCCGCGCTGGCCCTCGCAGCCTGGTTCGCGGTCGCGGCACAGGTGGCGGGGGTGAAGCCTGCCGTCGCCCCGCAGGCTGGCGGCCCGGCCGAGTTCGCCGCCTTCGAGGCCGGGATCGGCCGGGAGGTGGCCGCCCGGCTCGGCTGCACCGCCAAGCACTGGCGACAGATCGCACCGGCGGTGCACCACTTGGCCACCCAGCACGCCGAGGCCATCGCGCCGCTCACCCCCGAGCGGCAGGTCGCCACGCTCGCGGCCCTGGCCGAGTTCATCGACTCCAAGCGGCAGGCCGCCGGAGCGACGCCCGTGCTGGCCGCCGGCCGGACCGTGATCGGCCTGCTCGATCCGGCCCAGGGGCTCGGCCCCCGCGAGATCACCGCCATCGCCGACGCCTACGACTGCGAGGCGACGGTGTTCAAGCAGGACGGCGCCGGCCAATCGCTCGACGCCGTCGCCGGCGAGTTCCTGGCGGCCGTCACCGCGGCACTCGACGCGGGCAAGCCCACCAGCCTGATCGTACTCGGCCACGGCCTGCCGACCGAGATCCAGAGTTACCACATCCGTTTCGAGCGGCTGGCCAAGGCCCTGCTCGACGCCGCAAGCGAGGGGCCGCAGCTCGTCGGGACGGCGGCCGGCGGCTCCGCACCGGCTCCCGCGGCCACGGCCACGGCGATCGACCTTTCGCAGCTGGTCGTGATCTGCGACGACTGCTTCAGCGCCGACTTCCACATCAACCTGCTCGGAGAACTCGAGCGGGAGGCCGCCCGCCGTGGCCGGCCGCTGGAGTCGCTGCCGGTCTGCATCGCCGGCACCAACCGCGACTGCGTCGGCCATGCCGACGTGGGGGAGAAGTTCGTGCCGCACTTCTGGCGGGACGTGATCGAGCTGTGCTTCATCCGCCGGCCGCTGCCCGAGGCCGTGACCCTCGGCGACTTCTTCGGGAAGGTCGACAACATGATGTATGGCTACGGCCGGGCCCCGATCGTGGAGGACGGCCGGGTGACGGGCTACCGGCTCGTCGATCCGGAGATGGTGCAGGATCCGGTCGTGTTCGTGCCCCTCGACGAGGCCGATCTCGCCAGGCTCCGCGAGATCCTCGCCCTCCCGGCCGACGCCCCGCTGCCCCGCTGGCTCGACGTGGGCTGAGCGGCTACGCGGTGAACACCTCGAGCGGTTCGCCCGCGGCCAGGCCCGCGGCGGCGGCCCGGGATGAGAGCGTGGCCAGTGCCCGGCGGCCGGTGTCGCCCAGGTCGAGCGTCCAGTCGTTCACGTACAGCTCGACGTGCTGCATGAGCACGCGGTCGTCGAATTCCTGGGCGTGGCGTCGCATCGTGGGCAGGGCCGCGGCGGGGTCGGCCAGGGCCAAGGCCAGCGAGTCGCGGATCGCCCGCTGCACCGCCGCGATTCGTTCGCTCCCCAGTCGGCGGGCGGCCACGATTCCGCCGAGCGGCAAGGGGGCAGCCGTCTCCGCCTCCCAGCGGCTGCCCAGATCCTCGACCAGGTGCAGGCCCTGGGCCTGCCAGGTGAACCGGCCCTCGTGGATGCAGACGCCGAAGTCGGCCGTGCCGGCCGCCAGCCGGGGCATGATCTCGGAAAACACGACCTGCTCGACGCGGGTCGTGCCCGGGTGAAAGAGCGAGAACAGGAGCGCGGCGGTGGTCCGCTCTCCCGGGCAGAGCGTGAGCTGCTCGAGTCCGGCCGGCCGCCGATCCGCCTCGGCCGCGAGCAACAGCGGCCCGACGCCGAAGCCGAGGGCCGAGCCGCTCGGCAGGACGACCATGTCGCGGGCCATGCCGAGGGCCGCCGCGAAGCTCACCTTGCAGACGTCGAACTCGCCGCGGAGCATCCGCTCGTTGAGGGCTTCGACGTCGGCGAGCTCGATGGCGAGGTCCAGGCCGTCGGCCGCCACAAGGCCGGTGAGCAGGCCGTGGAAGGCGAAGGTGTCGTTGGGGCAGGTGGAGATGCCCAGGCGGATGCGGCTCATGCTCAGGCTCGGCTTGGGGGCAAGGGCGTGGCGGTGAGGAGCCGGGCGGCGAGGTCTGCGGCCGCGGCCAGGGCCGGGCCGATCTGCCAGCGGCCCTTGTCGCGGTCGCCGGCCGTGTTCGAGATCCCGCGGACGATGTCGAGCGGCACTCCGGCCAGCCGGCAGGCCAGCGCCACGCCAAAGCCCTCCATGTCTTCGGCGACGCCGCTCGGAAACGCCTTCCGGCGGAGGGCCGCCTCCGCCGGGGAGGCCGAGGCCGCGCAGGCCGTCACGAGCAGGCCCGCCCCGGGGATGTCGGAAGCGGTCAGGCCGGAAGCCGGCAGGTCGGAAGCCAGGCGGGCGTCGCACTCGATCCGGTCGCCGATCGCGACTGCGGAGTCTCCCGGCTCGCCCGGCCAGTGCGGCCAGCCGAGGGCCCCGGCGGTCTCGAAGCCGTCGCCTGAGCCTGCGCCCACGCCGAAGCAGGCGACGCTCGTGAACCGGTGGGCCGAGCCGATCGGCAGCCGCTCATCGAGCCGGCCGGCCAGGCCCACGAGCAGCACCCGCTCGGGCGAGTGGCGGGCGAGGAGCCCGGCCGTGCGGGCCGCCGCCGCGACCAGGCCAAATCCGCAGAGCTCGATCCGGCCGGCGTCGCCGAGGGCCGCCGCGAGGGGCCCAGCCAGCGGCCCAGTTAGCGGCCGCCGTTCAAGGTCGGTCGGCACGAGCACGAGCAATCGCGACATTCAACGTCCACCTGCGGCCAAAGCCTGTATTCGCATTGTATCCCGGGCGGTCGCCCGGGCCCGACACGCCGTGACGGCTATCGCCCGCCGCACTGAACGAGCTTCAGGTAGCCCGTGCCGGCGGCACGGCCTGCCCGTCTAGCGGGCCTCAGCGGATCGGCGGCAGGTCCACGGGCCGCTCGTCGGCGGTGAGAGGCCGCTCGGCGGCGGGCGAGCCGGCCGGCGGGAGCGTGGCGAAGACCTTCTCGTGCCGCAGGTCGGTCCGCTCGGCCATCGCGTCGGCCGCGGCTTCGGCCCGCTCCTCGTCGAGGGCCTGCTTCCGCCGCCACGGCATCCAGAACCGCTCGCCGGCCAGCTCCAGCCGGTCGTGGATGTCGCCATCCTGGAAGGGGCCGGCGCCGGCCATCCAGCGGTCGCGGGTGATGCTGTCTTCCCGGGTCAGGCCGCTCTGCCAGACCGGCCGGCCGCTGGCCCGCTCGTAGGCGAAGAGATTCACCTTGGCGATGCCCCGCTGGTCGGTCCGCTTGAAGAGGGCCAGCTCCGGAATCGACGTGCCGTTGCCCATGAAGGAGACGCTCGTGGCCGGCATGCCGAACAACAGCTCGTTGCGGTCGGTGCCGATCGTGCCGGCCCGGGCCTCCACGATCACGGAGGCGGTGTCTTTGTCGGGGGCGAGCCGGCAGCCCGAGGCCAGGAGCTGGTGCCGCAGCGCGCTCGTGAGATACTTGCCGTCCTGGACGTCGTCGAGCACCGCCATGTCGAGAAACACGACCTGGCCGGCCAGCGGCCGCATGTCAACGTGCATCACCGCCCGCTCGACGGCGTCGGAGATGAGCAGCTGCTCGGTGGCCGTCCGCTTCGAATCGCTCCACCGGGTCGTGCCGCAGCCGGTGAGCGACAGGGCCACGAGCAGGGCGATCCCCGTGAGCGGGCCGAACCGCGGCAGTCGAGAGCGGGGCATGAGCATGGGAAGCGACGGGGAAGGGGGAGGGAGCGTAGCGAGCGGGGCCGGGCCGTGCCAGCCGCGTTCTCTGCCCCGGGGCGGTGGCCGGGCGGCGGGGCGGGTCGCCCGGTTTGCCCAGCCTTCCCGTCCGGGTGGCAAGACGGTTCAGCGATTGACCTTCGGCGGCCCGCGGTGCTACTTCCCGCCTCCCTGCCGCCCGAGGAGTTCGCCCATGCCCGCCGCGCCCCTGCCCGCTGACTGTCGCCTGCTCGAGCTGGTCCGCGGCCTCGTCCTGCTCGTGGTCCTGTGCGCTGGCGGCGGCCCGGCATCGCCCCACCCCCTCCGGGCCGACGAGCCCGACACGCCGCTGGCCCCGCCCGACCGGTCGAGCCCCCGGGCCACGCTCCAGACCTTCGTGGAGCACCTCGACGAATTTTTCGACCGGTTCATGAGCGAGCCGCTGAGCGAGGCCAACCGGGCCCGCAACAAGCGGCTCGCCAGCCGGGCCATCGGCTGCCTCGATCTGAGCCACGTCGCCCCGTCGCTGGTCGCCTCTGAGGGCCGCGAGTCGGCGGTGCAGCTCAAGGAGGTGCTCGACCGGGTGCCGCTGCCGGCTTGGGACGAGATCCCCGATGCCGAGATGGTGACGGCCGAGAAGCTCATCCGCTGGCGGCTGCCGGGCACCGAGATCACCCTCGCGCCCATCGCCGAAGGCCCGCGGGCCGGAGAGTGGCTGTTTACGACCGACTCCGTGCAGCGGTCCGACGACTTCTACCAGGCGGTGGCCGGACTCCCCTACCGGGCCGACGCCGGCAGTCCGGGGCTTCACGAGATCTACGTGCACACGCCCGGCTGGCTGATCCCCGAGGCCCTGATCCACGCCCTGCCTGCCTGGATGCGGGCCGATCTCGGGGGCGCGGTCACCTGGCAGTGGCTGGCCCTCGGCCTCTTGGCCACAGCGGCAGTCGCGCTCGCGTCGGCAGCCTACCGGCTGGCCTGGCGGGCCGCGGCCCGGCCCGGATTGCTGGCCCACGCCCTGGCCCTGGCGGCCCCGCTGGTGATCGTGGCCGCCGGCACGCTCCTCGACGAGCTGTTTACCAACCAGGTTCGGTTCACCGGCCCCTTGCTGTTCACGCTCAAGACCTGTCTCCAGGCGGCCCGGTTCGCGGGCTGGATCCTGTTCGTGCGGGCGGTGCTGGGCCGGCTCTCGGAGGCGGTGATCCAGACCCGGCGGCTGCGGCCCGAGATGATCGACACCCAGCTGTTGCGGCTCGGCTTCCGGCTGGTCACCTTCCTGGCCACCGCCTGGATGGTGATCATGGGGGCCGACTCGATGGGGGTCTCGGTGACGCCCCTGATCGCCGGCCTGGGGGTGAGCGGCTTGGCAGTGGCCCTCGCCGCCCAGCACACGATCGAGAACTTCATCGCCGGCCTCGTCCTGTTCGCCGACAAGCCGGTCCGGATCGGCGAGTTCTGCCAGTTCGGCGACCACCGGGGCACCGTTGAGCAGATCGGCCTGCGATCCACCCGGATCCGGGGCTTCGATCGGACGGTGATCTCGATCCCCAATTCCGAGTTCGCCAAGCTCCGGCTCGTGAACTTCACCCGCCGCGACAAGATCCTGCTCCAAAAGCAGATCGGCCTCCGCTATGAGACCACCGCCGATCAGCTGCGGCACCTGCTGGCCGGCCTCCGGGAGATGCTCACGACCCATCCCCGGGTCGAACGGGAGAGCGTCCGCGTCCGGTTCATCGGCTACGGGGCCTACTCCCTCGACGTGGAGATCTACGCCTTGGTGCGGACGAGCGACTGGGCCACTTTCCTCACGATCCAGGAAGACGTGCTGCTCAAGGTGATGGACGTGATCGGCGAGTCGGGCTGCGGCTTCGCCTTCCCGTCGCAGACCCACTATGTGACGACCGACACAGGTGTCGATGCGGAGGTTCGGCAGCGGGCCGAGGAGCAGGTCCGCAGCCTGCGAGCGGCCGGCGGCCTGGCGGTGGCCGGCTTCCTCGAGGAGGCGAATAATCGGCCGGCGGGTGATCCGCCGCACCGCCTCCACCGCCCGGCCGCCTGAGAAGCCGGCATGGGCGAGGTGGGCCGGGGTTGCCCACGCCATCTCGTCGGACGCTCGCTTTCGGCATCCTGCCTCCAGCTCGCTCGCTGGAAACCTCGCTTCGCCATCCTGGCTACGCTCGGTTTCCAACGCCGCTCGATTGGCATGGGCAACCCCTTCGCGTCTGGAAAAGATCGGACCAGATCGACATGTTCACCGTCTTCGAGCACACCGCCGACCTGGGCGTCCGCGTCGAGGCCCGCTCGCTCGCCGAGCTGTTCGCCGAGGCGGCGGCCGGCCTGTTCACCGTGATCGCCGGCGACCTCGGGCAGGTGGAGGCCACGGTCGAAGAGCGTCTGACCGTGCCGGGCAGCGATCCGGCCTGGCTGCTCTACGACTTTCTGGGCGAGCTCCACGCGGCCTTCGAGATCCGGCGGATGCTGTTCCGGGAGTTCGCCGTCACGATCAGCGACGACGGCCTCGAGGCCACCGTCCGCGGCGAGCGGTACGACCCGGCCCGCCACGAGCTGGCCCACGAGGTCAAGGCGATCACGCAGCACGAGCTGGCGGTGGACCGCGGCCCGGCGGGGTGCACGGCGAGCTATGTGGTGGACATATGAGCGAGGCGCGATCCGAAAGGGGACAGTCCCCTACGGGGACAGTCCCCGGGCGGCGATCCGAAAGGGGACAGTCCCCTACGGGGACAGTCCCCGGGGTCCGATCCGAAAGGGGACAGTCCCCTGCGGGGGCAGTCCCCGGGGCGGTTGCGGCATGAACATCCAGCTCGAGCGGGTCGATGAGGTCAGCTGGCGGGTTCCGAAGACGGCCCGGCCGGGGATGCTCGTCGACGGGCTCGTCTTCGCCGACGAGCGGCTCGAGCCGCTGCTGCGGGGCGACCGGGCGGTCGAGCAGGTGGCCAATGTCGCCTTCCTGCCGGGCATCCAGACGGCCAGCCTGGCGATGCCCGACATCCACCAGGGCTACGGCTTCTGCATCGGCGGCGTCTGCGGCACCGACCCGGCGGCCGGGGGCGTCGTCTCCCCCGGCGGCGTCGGCTACGACATCAATTGCGGGGTGCGGCTGGTGCGGACGAGCCTGACGCTCGACGACGTCCGGCCGCTCGTCGTGCCGCTGGTCAACCAGCTGATGCGGGACATCCCCGTGGGCGTGGGGCAGGGGGGCAGCCGGGTGTTCTCCCCGGCCGAACTGCGGGGGCTGATGCAGGAGGGGGTGCCCTGGCTGGCCCGCCTCGGCCTGGCGACGGCCGACGACGTGGCCTGCACCGAGGCCGAGGGCTGCATCCCCGGGGCCCGGCCCGAGCTGGTCAGCGACCGGGCGCTGGCCCGCGGCGCCGACCAGTGCGGCACCGTCGGGGCCGGCAACCACTTTATCGAGGTGCAGGTGGTCGATCGCCTGGCCGACGAGCGGGTGGCCGCCGCCTTCGGGCTCTCTCCGGGGCAGATCTGCGTGCTCATCCACTCGGGGTCGCGGGGCCTCGGCTACCAGGTCTGCGACGACGCGCTGAAGGCCCTGCGGGGGGCACCGGCCACATATGGGATCGAGCTGCCCGACCGGCAGCTGGTCTGTGCACCGGTGAACAGTCCGGAGGGGGCCGCCTACCTGGGCGGAATGCGGGCGGCGGCCAACTACGCCTTCTGCAATCGGCAGCTCTTGATGTGGCAGGTCCGCGAGGTCTTCGCCCGGATCTTCGGCAAGCCCTGGGAAGCGCTCGGGATGACGCTCCTCTACGACGTGGCCCACAACATCGCGAAGCTCGAGGCGCACGCCGTGGCCGGTGCCACGAAGGAGATCTGCGTCCATCGCAAGGGAGCCACCCGGGCCTTTCCGGCCGGCCATCCCGACATCCCCGAGCGGTATCGCGAGGTGGGCCAGCCGGTGATCATCCCGGGCGACATGGGGCGGGCGAG
>CAYRNG010000383.1:0-15863 GCA_964425395.1 uncultured Candidatus Kuenenia sp.
CTTGGTGTCGAACTCCTCGCGGTTGTAGGCCACGCCCGAACCGGAGCCGCCGAGCGTGAAGCTCGGGCGGATCACGGCCGGCAGGCCGATCTCGCCGAGCACCTCGCGGGCCTCGGCCAGGCTTCGCACGATCCGCCCCCGGCAGGTCTCGAGCCCGATCTTCTCCATCAGGGCCTTGAAGATCTCCCGATCCTCGCCCCGCTTGATCGCCTCCGCCTTGGCCCCGATCATCTCGACTCCGTGCTTGGCGAGGATCCCGCGGCGGTCGAGCTCCATGGCCAAATTGAGGGCGGTCTGGCCGCCCAGGGTGGGCAGGACGGCGTCGGGCTTCTCGGCCTCGATCACCTTCTCGAGCATCTCGGGCGTGAGCGGCTCGATATAGGTCCGGTCGGCCGTGCCCGGATCGGTCATGATCGTGGCCGGGTTGGAATTGACGAGCACCACCCGGTAGCCGTCCTCGCGGAGGGCCTTGCAGGCCTGGGTGCCGGAATAGTCGAATTCGCAGGCCTGGCCGATGACGATCGGGCCGGAGCCGATGAGCAGGATCGTGTGGAGGTCGTCGCGGCGGGGCATTGGTTCCAAGCGCGGGGCGGAAAAAACAAATTTCCCGAGCGTAGCATCACCCCCCGCCGGAGTTCAACGAGCCGCTACAATTCCGGCACTTCATCCGCATTCCCCTCCTCCTGGTGACACGCCGCCATGCCCCTCTCCGCCCCCGCCCTCGACGCCCTCCGCGAGACCTTTCCCGAGGAGTTCAAGGACACCAAGCTCAACCTCGCGAGCGTGCTCGGCGGCGAAAACCTCGCTGATCCGCAGGCCTGGGGGGTGGCCCTGGCGGCGGCCCGCTTCCTGCGAGCCCCCCGGCTGGCAGCGGCCCTCGAGAGCGACCTCCGGGCCGGCCTCGGTGACGGGGCGGCGGCCCTGATCTCCGATGCCACCGCCGCCGCCGGGCTGATGGCGATGAACACGGTCTACTACCGGTTTCGGCACATGATCGGCCACGCCACCGGCAAGGAAAGCTACGCCGCCCGGCCCCCCCGCCTGCGGATGCAGCGGATGGCCAAGCCGGCCACCTCGGCCATCGACTTCGAGCTCATGAGCCTGGCCTGCGCGGCTCTGGCCGGCTGCGAGTTCTGCCTCGAGAACCACGAGGCCAAGCTCGTGGCCGAGGGCACGAGCGAGGAGGCCTGCCACGACGCCGTCCGGATCGCCGCCGTCGTGGCCGCGGCCACCTGCGGGCTCGACCTCGCCTGACAGGCGGAAGCGGGGCCACCGGCTCAGGCCGGCGCCGCTTAGCCCGGCACCATCCAGGCGAGGATGCCCGACTGCAGCCAGACGAGCAGGCCCACGAGCATCGCCAGGGCGAGGCTGTGGGGAAACCCCCGCCGCAGGATCGCCCCCTCGGCCCGCTGCGTGCCGGTGGCGGTGGCCGCCACCACGATGCTCTGGGCGTCGACCATCTTGCCCATCACGCCGCCGGTGCTGTTGGCGGTGCAGATCAGGAGCGGGTCGAGCCCCAGCTGCTCGGCCGTGACCCGCTGGAGGCTGCCAAACATGGCGTTGCTCGAGGTGTCGGAGCCGGTCAGGGCCACCCCTAGCCAGCCGAGCAGGGCCGCGAAGAATGGATAGAGGCTGCCGGTGCGGGTCAGGGCCAGGCCGAGGGTCACGTCGGTGCCCGAGAAGCGAGTCACGAAGGCCAGGGCGAGCATCAGGCCGATGGTGACCAGCGGCCAGCGGAGCCGGCGGAGGTTGTCGAGCCAGATCACCCCCGCCCGCCGCCAGGAGATGCCTAGCCAGGGAATCGAAAGGACGGCCGCCGCGAACAGGGCCGTGCCCGCCGCCGAGAGCCAGTTGAACCGGTACACCGCCCGCTCGACCTCGCGGGTGGTGCGGGTGGCCGGCGGCACCTTCGCCACCCGGCCGTCGAGCCACGGCACCGGAAACTCCGGGGCCACCACGGCCGCCGGCAGCCAGCCCGCCGGGCCCCGCCCCTCGAAGGTGGCCTTCACCGGCGGCAGCCCCCAGGCAAACACCGCCAGCGACAGAAACGCCCACGGCGCCCAGGCCCAGGCGATCCTGCCGGGCGTGTCGGGGGGCCGATCCTCAGGAACCGTCCCCGCCGCAAGCCCCGACTCCCCAGCGTCGCCATGCCGCCAGATCGAGGGCGGCTTCCAGAATCGGAGGAACACCGCCAACGCCACCAGGCTCACCACGCCCCCCGCCACGTCGACGAGCGCGGCGCCGAGCAGGTTCGATACCAGGAACTGCACCACCGCGAAGGACGCCCCGCAGACCAGCACGGCCGGCCAGACGCCGACGAGGCTCCGCCAGCCCCCCATCATGCAGACCATCCAGGCCGGCACGAGCAGCGAGAAGAAGGGCAACTGCCGGCCGGCGAGGGCCGAAATCGCCTGCTCGTCGAGGCCGGTCACCTTCGCCAGCGTGATGATAGGCGTGCCGAGGGCGCCGAAGGCCACCGGGGCGGTGTTGGCCACCAGCGCCAGGCAGGCCGCCTCGAGCGCGGGAAAACCCGCTCCCACCAGCAGGGCCGCCGAGATCGCCACCGGCGCGCCGAAGCCGGCCGCCCCCTCCAGGAACGCCCCGAACGAGAAGGCGATCAGGAGCGCCTGCAGGCGGTGGTCGGCCGAGAGGCTCGTCACCGACCGCTTCATCACGTCCAGGGCTCCCGACTCCACCGAAAGCCGGAACAGAAACATAGCCCCCACGATGATCCAGCCGATCGGAAACAGCCCGAAGCAGGCTCCGTACGCCGCCGCCGCGACCGCGGCGTCGAGCGGCATGCCCGCGCCTGCCACCGCCACTGTCAGGGCAGCGGCAAGCCCGGCCGCGGCCGCCGCATGGGCCGACCAGCCCGCGAAGGCGAGCAGCCCGAGCAGCAACGCCAGCGGCACGACCGCCGCGAGCGTCGAAAGCGCCACCGAGCCGAACGGATCGTAGACGTGCTCCCAGGGAACCGGGCTCATTGACGGGCTCTTGGGGGATCGCTCTTGGCGGTCAAGCCAGCTCGCGGAGGTAGTCGAGCGTGTAGATGCCGCTCGAGTGGCCGTCGGAGAACTCGATCGAGTAGGCATACTGGCCCACCGGCGTCATGCCGGTGACCGCCAACGGCACGGTCTCCTGCGGGGCGAGCACCGGCAGGAGGGCCGGCGCGGGGGCGGCCGCCCGGCCATCGCGGCAGGTGGCACAGGGGCAGGCGTCGCGGAGCAGTCGCGGCGGGTAGACGGCGGTGTGGCCGTCGCTCCAGGTGATCTCGATCGCCGGTGGCCGGCCGGGATCGGTTTCGCGGCGGGCGATGGCGGTGGGCACGGGCTGGGTCATGGAGGGCTCCCGACAGGCGATGCTGGTGAGTCGCGGCCGACCCGGCGATCGACGAGCCGGCGGCCCTTCCCTTCGAAGCGGGGCAGGTAACCCAGCGGCACGGTCGTGACCTCGACCTTGAGGCCGAGCCGGAGCTTGAGCTCGTCGGCCACCCGGCCCGGGGCGTTCAGCCGGTCTTCGATGGCCAGTTGGAGGACGTCGAGGCTGCCCTTGGTCGTGACCGTGAGCTGGTGCTCGACGATCTCGGGAAAGCTCCGCACGATGTCGTCGATCGCGCCGGGAAAGATGTTCACTCCCCGGACCACGAGCATGTCGTCGGCCCGGCCGAGGATGCCCCCTGCCAGCCGCACCCAGGGGGAGCGGCCGGCGGCTCCGTCGGCGTCGTCCGCCCAGACCGGCCGGACGACATCGCCGGTGCGGTAGCGGATGACCGGAGCCCCGCTGCGGCCAAGCGTGGTGAGCACGAGCTCGGCCAGCTCCCCCGGGGCCGCCGGCCGGCCGGTGTCGAGGGCCAGAAACTCGGGATGGAAGGCTGTCTCGATCACGTCCAGACCGCCGCCTCCGAAGTCGCCCACGCCCCACGGCCCGACTTCGGTGGCACCGGCATGGTCGAGCACTTCGGCCCCCCAGGCGTCGGCGATTCGGGCCCGGGTGGCGGGGATCGAGCCCCCCGGCTCGCCGACCACGAGCACCAGCCGCACCGGCAGGGCCGCCAGGTCGATCTTGTGCTCGGCGGCCACCTCCGCGAGGTGGAGGGCGTAGCTGGGCGTGGCCACGAGCACCGTGGCGGCCAGGCTGCGGGCCAGCTGCAGCCGCCCCAGGCTGGGCGTGCCGCCGGAGGGAATCGCGAGCACCCCGCGGGCCACGACGGCATCGAAGCAGCTCCAGAAGCCGGCGTAGGGACCGAACGACGAGGCCACGAGCACCCGGTCGGCCTCGGTCACCCGACCCCGATCGAGGATCACCTGCCAGCAGCCGAGCCACCATTGCCAGTCGTCGGCCGTGTCGAACACCGGCAGGGGCCGGCCGCGGGTGCCGCTGGTCTGATGGAAGCGGACATAGCGATCCACGGGCCAGCTGAGGTTACCGGGCAGCCCGCCGGCCGCGGCGGCGACGAGCTCCTCCTTGAAGGTGAACGGCCAGTCGGCGAGATCGGCGAGCGCCGCGATCCCGTTCCCCGCCACCCGGGAGAGCTTGGCGGCATAGAACGCGTTGTGGGCGAGCAGGTCTCCGATGAGTCCGCGAAGGCGGTCGAGCTTGAAGGCATCGAGGGCGGCCCGGGTGAGGGGGCCGGCCCGCTCGGCGGGGACGGGTGCGGTCATGCCCCGATTATGGCAGGCCGAGGCTGGGCACGCCCTGCTGCGGGGAGTTTTGCAGCGGCGGCTGGAGCCCCTGCCACGGCGACACCGGCGGCGGTGCGAATCCGGGCGGCGGCGGGAGCGGCTGGGGCTGGTACTGCTGGAGGGGCGGCAGGGCCGGCGGCGGCGCGGGCACAGGCTGCGGCGCGGCGGGGATCGGCACCACCCGGGCCGGTTCGGCGGGGGGCAGGCTGCCGGCGGCCAGCCGGGCCTGCTCCGCCCGGGCCACGACCGATTCAGCCGGCGTGGTGGCGGCCGGCACGAGTGCCAAATCGACCACCCGCTCGTCGCGGATCTCCCAGGGGACGATGTTCTCAGTCACGAAGTCGAGCGGAAAGATCTGATACCAGGGCAGCGGGAAGGGCTGCCGGACGGTGAGGGTCTCGTAGCCGTCCTTGACGAGCTTGATCTTCCGGGTGCCGTAGTAGATGAAGTCGTGGGAGACCGGCGTGGTGCCGAGCTCGTAGTCATCGACGTAGACCAGCGCCCCGGGGGGATTGCTGCGGATCGTCATCCGTCGCTGCACGCAGCCCGGCCCCGCCACGAGGGCGGCCCAGGCGGCGGCCAGGGTGACGGCCGGGGCGATGACCGAAGACAGGCTTCGCATGCGACGGACGGTAGACGCGGGGCCGCCCCGTCACCAGAGCGGTGGCTGTTCAGAGCGTTCCCCCAGCTTTCCCAGGCGGCCACGGAAAAAAAGGCATGGAGGTGGCATCCCGCAGGAGGGTAGACTGCGGGGTTTCGGCAAGTCTCATCCTCTCCTGAGGCGGCGATCGTGGGATCTGGCAAGAGCCTCGAATACTGCGATCTCACCGATATCGGTCGGCGGCGGGCCAACAACCAGGACTCCCTGGCGGTGCTCGACGCCTGGAGCCCCGAGCAGTATCGCCAGCGGGGCTGGCTGTTCCTGGTGGCCGACGGGATGGGGGCCCACGCGGCCGGGGAGCTGGCCAGCGGCCTGGCAGCCGAGAAGGTGCCGCTGACCTACGAGAAGCTCGCCAGTCGCTCGCCGCCGCTGGCGCTGCGGGCCAGCATCCAGCAGGCCAACACCACGATCAACGAATGTGGCGAGAGCGCGAGCGAATTCAAGGGGATGGGCACCACCTGCACGGTGCTCGTGATCGGCCCGCGGGGGGCGCTGGTGGGCCACGTGGGCGACAGCCGCGCCTACCGGGTGCGGGGCACCCGCATCGAGCAGCTCTCGGCCGACCATTCGCTCGTCTGGGAGATGGAGGCCCAGCAGGCCCGCCAGGCCGATCCCGTGCCGGAGGCCGCCCGCAACATTCCCAAGAACATCATCACCCGGTCGCTGGGCCCCCACGACCGGGTGAATGTCGATCTGGAGGGCCCCTTCCCGATCGCGGAAGGCGACGCCTACGTGGTCTGCAGCGACGGTCTCTCGGGCCAGGTGGCCGACGAGGAGATCGGCGTCTTGGCCGCGGAGTTGCCGCCGGCCGACGCGGCGGCCGCCCTCCTCGGCCTGGCCCTCGTTCGCGGCGCGCCTGACAACGTGACCCTGATCGTGGCCCGGGCCGGCCCCAAGGAAAAGACCGACCCGAACGGCAACGGCCCCCCCTGGCCCCTGACCGAGGCCGCCGTACCGACCGGCGGCAGTCCGCAGCTGCCTTGGAAGCCCCTGGCGGCCGCAGCCGCCGGGCTGTTGGGGGCGTTGCTGTTCAATCCCTATAGCGGCCTGATGGAACAGGGTGGCCCGGTCGGCTCGCTGCTGGGAGACGACCTCGCCAGAGCCGTGGGCTGGGCCGCCACGGCTGCCATGACGCTTCTCTGCGTGGCCGGGCTCGTGGCGGCGGCCGTTGCCCTAGCCGCAGCCCCCGACGGCGAGGAGCGGGTGCTGCGGCCGGGGGCCCGGCTGGGCAAGGGCCCCTACCGCTCGTTCGACTGCACCCTCTCCGGCGAATTGGTGGAGGGCATCGTGGCGAGCGTCGAGACGGCGGCCGACGGCCTCTCCGACCGCGAGCGGCCCCGGGCCCTCGAGCGGATCGCCGCCGCCCGCAGGGCGATCGCCGCAGGCAGCCTCTCCGAGGCGCTCACCGAAGCTGCTGGAGCGATCGCCATCTACCGCGAATCGGTCGTCTCCGCCCGCCACGACGACACCATCCGAACCGGCGACGACGCCTGACCGGCGACCCGGGCGGCCCCAAAACCGGCCTGCCCCCCCGCCCCCCCCGGCCGCTACACTGCCGGCGGCATGAAAATCATCACACGATACGTGCTCTTCGACCTGTTCCAGGTCTTCCTGGTGGCGCTCTCGGCCTTGACGCTGTTCATGCTCGTCGTGGGGCTTGTCCGGGAGGCTCAGCAGCAGGGGCTTGGGCTCGTCCAGATCCTGATGCTCGTGCCCTACGTGATCCCGGAGGCGATGCGGTTCGCCGTGCCCGGCACGATGCTGTTCGCCGTGGCGAGCGTTTTCGGCCGGATGAGCGCGGCCAACGAGGTGACGGCCCTCAAGGCAGCCGGGATCTCGCCGATGGCCCTCATCTGGCCGGCCCTGGCCCTGGCCCTGGTGGTGAGCTTCGTCTCGGTCTGGCTCAACGATCTGGCGGTCTCCTGGGGCCGCGACGGCATCCGCCGGGTGGTGGTCAACAGCGTGGAGGAAATCATTTACGGCCGCCTCCGCCAGCAGCGGAGCTACGCCACCTCCCAGGTCTCGATCAACGTCAAGGGGGTCGATGGCCGCCGCCTGATCCGGCCGACGCTCTCCTTCCTGACGAGCGACTCCGGCACCCCGGCCACGGTCTCAGCGGCCGAGGCCACCCTCGAGGCCCGGCCCGAGGCGGGCACGCTGGTGGTCACCTTCCGCGACGGCACGCTCCACATGGGCGACTACACGGCCTCGTTTCCCGACACGATCGTCCGCGAGATCCCCCTCGACACGGTCAGCCGCAAGGAGACGATCTCGACGAGCCCCTCCGAGATCGCGATGGCCGACTTCGAGCGGGCCCGGCAGTTTCAGCTCGACCTCATCGACCGCGTCGAGCAGGTGGCGGCCGGCAAGGTGGCGATGGGCCTCGTGACCGGCCGCATCGAGCAGGCCCTGCCCGGCTACACCCAGTACGAGCGGGAGCTGCTCGGCCACGAGCGAAACCGGCTCATCCGGGTGATCATGGAGCCCTGGCGGCGCTGGGCCAGCGGCTTTAGCTGCCTGTGCTTCGTGTTGGTGGGGGCGCCGATGGCGATCCGGATGCGGAACGCCGACTTCCTGACGAGCTTCTTCCTCTGCTTCCTCCCGATCCTCGTCGTCTACTACCCCGTGTTCATCCTGGGGGTCGATCAGGCCAAGCGGGGCGCGGTGCCGCCGGTGGCCGTCTGGCTGGGCAACGTGTTGATCGTGCTCTGGGGCTGGTGGCTCCTGCGGCAGGTGATCCGGCAGTAGGCTCTTCGAGCGGGAGAAAAGCAGCCGCATGAGCCGGGAATCACTCTGGGAATCGCTGGCGGAGCAGTCGGCCGCGATGCGGTCGGCGGGCACCTACAAGACCGAGCGAACTATTGATAGCCCGCAGAGGGCTCGGATCTCGGTGGGCGGCCGCACCGTCCTCAACCTCTGCGCCAACAACTACCTCGGCCTGGCCGACCATCCCGAGGTGCTGGCCGCGGCCCGCGACTCGCTCGACCAGTGGGGCTACGGCCTGGCGAGCGTGCGGTTCATCTGCGGCACCCAGCGGCTCCACAAGGAACTCGAGGCCGCGATCAGCGAGTTCGTCGGCCAGGACGACACGATCCTCTACAACTCCTGCTGGGATGCCAACGGGGGGCTGTTCGAGACGATCCTCGGGCCCGAAGACGCGATCGTTTCCGACGAGCTCAACCACGCGAGCATCATCGACGGGATCCGGCTCTGTAAGGCGAAGCGGCTGCGGTACAAGACCAACGACATGGCCGACCTGCGGGCCAGGCTCGCCGAGACGAAGGACGCCCGCTCCCGGCTGATCGCCACCGACGGCGTGTTTTCGATGGACGGCCACCTCGCGAACCTGCCGGCGATCTGCGAACTGGCCGACGAGTTCGACGCCCTGGTGATGGTGGACGACTCCCATGCGATCGGCTTCGTGGGCCCGCACGGCCGGGGCACGCCCGAGCACTTCGGCGTGACCGACCGGATCGACATCCTCACCGGCACCCTCGGCAAGGCCCTCGGCGGCGCCAGCGGCGGCTACACTTCGGGGCCCCGGGAGCTCGTCGAGTGGCTCCGGCAGCGGTCGCGGACCTATCTGTTTTCCAACACGGTCGCCCCGCCGGTGGCCGCGGGAGCCCTCAAGGCTCTGGAAATGATCGCGGACTCGACGGCCCTCCGCGACACGCTGGCCGCCAACACCCGCTTCTTTCGCGAGCAGATGACCGCCCGCGGGTTCTCGATCCTGCCGGGGGAGCACCCGATCGTGCCGGTGATGCTCGGCGACGCGGCGCTGGCCACGCGGATGGCCGAGGAGATGCTCACCGAGGGCGTGTATGTGATCGGGTTTTCCTACCCCGTGGTGCCCCAGGGCAAGGCCCGGATCCGCACCCAGGTCTCGGCGGCCCACTCGCGGGCCGACCTCGAACAGGCCGTGGCCGCCTTCGAGGCGGTCCGAGCCCGGCTGGGCTAGGCCGCGGCGCGGGCCGGTGGGCGGCGGCGGGCGGCGGGATGATCGGCGTGGCCGAAGGTCTCGTGATACCAGCCGAAGTGGCGGTGCACGTGGGGCAGGAGCGGACCGGCGGCACGGGCGTAGGCTGCGAGCGAGCGGCTGCCATTCGGGTCGCAATTCTTGCGGGGCAGGTCCACGGCCACGTCGAGGCCAAACTCCCGGCAGGCCCGCCGCAGTCCCTCCTCCACGTCGCTGAAGTGCACGAGCCTGGTGTTGGACCAGGCCGGGCCGCCGGCGTCGAAGAAGGCGGCATAGGGTGGGAGCTGCCCCTGGATGGCGATGCCCACGAAGTCGGCGAACCGCCCTTCCCAGGCGGCGGTCACGAATCGGCTCTCCGGACCGGGATTGGCTTCGCGTCGCCGCCAATACTCATACAGCGAAACGAGCATCTCGAGCGGCTCGCGGACCACTCCGAGGATCCGGATCCTGCCCGGCAGGTCGGGCTGCGACTCGATCGGCAGCCGCCACTTGGGAGCCCGGGCCAGATACCGAAGCCGCTCCAGCGGCGGCAGGTTGCGGCCGCCGGCGAGCAGGGCGAGCGAACGGCGAACGTTCACGTGCGGGTGGCCGGGCCTCACGTAGCGGGCGTCGGGAAAGCTCCGCCGGAACCACTCGGCGATCGCGGAGCCCGCGGTCTTCTGGTAGTGGGCGAAGGCGACGAGATGTGCGGGGCTGTAGAGCAGGGGAGCACCGTAATCCGGATGGCGAGGCTGGGCCGCGGGCCGCCTGCCCCGCCTGTCCGGTATCGGCACCACCGCCCCTGCCGCTTGGCACGATTTCCGGCGGCCTGGCAGCCCGAGCAGAAGATCGGCAACCATGGTTAACTGGGCAACAGCATCCTGTTCCAAGCGGCGGGAGAATCTGGCACAATCCCGGGTCCGCGGATCGGAGAGTTCCCGGCCGCTTGTCATTCGCTCAGGCCCGCCAGTCTCCGAGGAGTCTTCCATGTCCCGTCCCGTCACGCTCTTTACCGGCCAGTGGGCCGACATGCCGCTCGACGACCTCGCCCGCAAGGGCCGCGAGTTTGGCTACCAGGGTCTCGAGCTCGCCTGCTGGGGCGACCACTTCGACGTCAGCCGGGCCCTCGAGGAGAGCGGCTACTGCGCCGCCAAGCGGGACCAGCTCGAGCGGCACGACCTGGCCTGCTACGCGATCTCCAATCACCTGGTCGGCCAGGCCGTCTGCGACCGGATCGACGAGCGGCACAAGGCGATCCTCCCGCCCCATGTCTGGGGCGACGGAGACCCCGCCGGTGTCAATCGGCGTGCTGCTGAAGAAATGAAGAACACCGCCCGGGCCGCCCAGAAGCTGGGCGTCTCGGTCGTCAACGGCTTTACCGGCTCGGCCATTTGGCCCTATCTCTATTCCTTACCGCCTGTCCCCGAGTCGATGATCGAGGCGGGCTTCGCCGAGTTCGCCGACCGCTGGCACCCGATCCTCGACGTGTTTGCGGAGTGCGGCGTGCGGTTCGCGCTCGAGGTGCATCCCACCGAGATCGCCTTCGACATCTTCACCGCCGAGCGAGCCCTCAGGGCCCTCGGCCGCCGCGAGGAGTTCGGCTTCAACTTCGACCCCAGCCACCTCCACTGGCAGGGCGTGAATTCGGTCGAGTTCATCCGCACCTTCTCCGACCGGATCTACCACGTCCACATCAAGGACGCGATCGTGACCCTGAACGGCCGGACGGGCATCCTGGCCAGCCACCTGAACTTCGGCGACCCCCGGCGGGGCTGGGACTTCCGCTCCCCCGGCCGCGGCGGGGTGGACTTCGAGGAGATCATCCGGGCCCTGAACCAAGCCGGCTACGAGGGGCCGCTGTCGGTCGAATGGGAGGACTGCGGCATGGACCGCGAGCACGGCGCCGCCGAAGCGGCCCGGTTCGTCAAGAACCTCGACTTCTCCCCCAGCAACGTCCAGTTCGACGCGGCCTTCGCGGAGTCGTGAAAGCGATGCCGGAAAAGGGGGACAGTCCCCTGTCGGGGACAGTCCCCGGGATGCAGCCTGTGATCATGGCGGCGGGCCTGGCCGTCGCGATCGGCCTCCTGCCGGCAGTGGCCCAGGCCGCCCCGCGGGGTGAGCCGGCCACGTCGCTCGCCATGCTCGCCGAGGAGTATGCCGGGGCCGAGCGGGATCTTCTGCGGCGCTGCCAGATCGCAGGCCTCGGCGAGCTGGCAGCCGTGATCACAGCCTGGCAACTGCCCGAGGCCGAGGGCAGGCAGTTGGCCTTCGCGATCCCCGCCGCCCTCGAGCCGCCGGCCGGCGTCGATGCCGATCCCGCCCGCTTGATCTGGAGCGATTTTCTGGCGGCCCGCCGGGCCCGGGCGGCCGGCACGTTCGCCCACGCCCTGTTCGCCGCGGCGGCCCACGATCGGCAGCCGACGCGGTCCGAGCTGGCCCACCCCGACCCCGATCCGCCCCCCCTGCCCCGCCGGTCGGCCGAGGTGATCCGGCTGCTGTTCCTCGTGCTCCGCGATGACCCCGACCACGAGCGGGCCCGGGCCGCCCTCGGCTGGGTGCGGCGGGGAGGCCGCTGGGAGTGGCCCGAGGCCGCCCGCCGGCTCGACACGGGAGAGGCCTTCGACGCCGAGTTCGGCTGGCTGCCCAAGGGGCGTCTGGCCCGCTATCGGGCGGGTGAACGGTATGCCTTCGGCCGCTGGGTGAAGGCGGCCGACGACAACGCCCGCCCGCGGGAGGTGCGGGACGGCCGGCAGTTCAACGGCGACCACTGGGAGATCGTCTCCACGGCCCCCCCCGCGGCGACGGGCGAGCTGGCCGCGGCGCTCGAGGCCGTGCGGCTGGTCTGGCTGCAAGTTTTCGGGGCCTTCGCCCTCGAGCCAGCCGACCTGGAAAAGCGGCTCACCGGCCGGGCTCGGCTGCCGCCGCAGACGGCCCACTCGGCCATCCTCTGCGGCAGCCGTGAGCAATACCTCGCCGAACTGCGGCAGCTCGATCCCCGGATCGCCATGAGCGATGGCCTCTACTGGCTGCCGACCCGCACGATCTGGTGCTTCGCGGCCCCGGCCGGGCTCGACCTGCCGACCGTGCGGCACGAGGGGTTTCACCAGCTGTTCGCCGAGTCGCGGGCTGACCTCTTGCGACTGCGGGCCGAGCCGGGAGGCCGGGCCGGCTTCTGGGCCGTCGAGGCGGCGGCCCTCTACGCCGAGTCGATCACGGCGACCGAGTTTGGCTGGACGATCGGCGGGCCCGACGCCGGCCGGGCCGCGGCCGCCCGCCGGCTCATGGCCGCGGACGGCTGGTCGCTGCCGCTGGCCGAGCTCACGGCCCTCGGCCGCGAAGCCTTCCAGGCCCACGACCGGATCGCCGATCTCTACGACCAGTGCGGCGGCCTGGCCGACTTCTTCATGAACGCCCGTGGCGGCCGGTACCGCGAGTCGTTCATCGTCTACCTGACCCGCGTCTACGCCGGCATCGCCGAGCCCGACACGCTCGCCCGCCTGTGCAAGCGGAGCTATCCAGAGCTCGACGCGGAGTATCGGGTATACATGCGAGAGCGGCCGGCGGGTTGAAAACCAGCCGCTCCTCTGCGCGTCCTGCGGTGTGGGTAGCGGGGTGGATGTCATTCCCACCGTCCCCGGGCTCGCGCCCGGGGTTTTTATGAGATGCCGGGGCTCGCGCCCGGGGTTTTTATGAGATCCCCGGGCTCGCGCCCGGGGTTTCTATTGGATTCGCGCGACGCACATAGAAACCCCTGGCGCGAGCCAGGGGACGGTGCGTTGGAGCGGAGAGAACGTCGCCCCCACGGAATCCGCGTTGAGGGAGGGGTTGCCCGTGCTAGCTCGACGGCGTTGGAAACCGTCCGTAGGCAGGATGCCGAAGGACGGTTTCCATCGAGCGAGCGAAGGGCAGGATGCCCGAAGCGAGCGTCCGGCGAGATGGCATGGGCAACCCCGACCCGCGCAAGGGGCAGCGTCAACTGGCCGGCGGGATGGAATCCCGCCGCTACAAGGGGCAACGTCAACTGGCCGGCGGGATGGACAGGCTCCGCCTGCCCGCCAGGAAATCCCGCCGCTACGAGGCGCAGCCTCAACTGGCCGGCGGGATGGTTTGCTACACTTCTCGCCGTCAAAACATCCGCCCTGAGGAACCCGCATGCCCGCGACCGCGACCGATATCGACCGCCTCGCCATCGACACGATCCGCACCCTCTCCATGGACGCCGTCGAGGCGGCCAAGAGCGGCCACCCCGGCACCCCGATGGCTCTGGCGCCGGTGGCCTACACGGTCTGGAAAGATTTTCTGCGGTACGACCCGGCCGACCCGCTCTGGCCCAACCGCGACCGGTTCGTCCTCTCCTGCGGTCATGCCTCGATGCTGATCTACTCCCTGCTCCACCTGGCGGGTGTCCGGCGGGGCCGGCCCGGGGAGGCCGGCCACGACGAGCCGGCCATCCCGCTCGAGGCGATCAAGAGGTTTCGCCAGCTCGACAGCGTCTGCGCCGGCCATCCCGAGCACCACCTCGTGGCGGCGATCGAGACCACGACCGGCCCGCTCGGCCAGGGCTGCGGCAACTCGGTGGGCATGGCGATGGCCGCCAAGTGGCTGGCCGCCCGCTACAACCGTCCCGGCCAGGTGCTCTTCGACTACGACACCTACGTGCTCTGTAGCGACGGCGATCTGATGGAGGGCGTGGCCGCCGAGGCGGCCTCGCTGGCCGGCCACCTCGGCCTCGACAACCTCTGCTGGATCTACGATGACAACGCGATCACCATCGAGGGGGAGACGGAACTGGCCTTCAGCGAGGACGTGGGCCGGCGGTTCGAGGGGCTGGGCTGGCACGTCGTGCACGTCGCCGACGCCAACGACACGGCGGCCTTGAAGCGGGCCCTGGCCGCCTTCAAGGCCGAGACGAAGAAGCCCACGCTCGTGATCGTCAAGAGCGTGATCGGCTACGGAGCTCCCACCAAGGCCGGCTCCCATGCCTCCCACGGCGCTCCCCTCGGCGGCGACGAGATCAACGGGGCCAAGCAGGCCTACGGCTGGCCGACCGACGCGAGCTTCCTCGTGCCGCCCGAGGTGCCCCAGCGGTTCGCCGCCACGCTCGGCGACCGGGGGGCGAAGGCCCGCCGGGCCTGGGAAACGACGCTCGAGGCCTATCGTCGAGCCGATGCCGCCGCGGCCACGGAACTGGGCGAATTCCTGGGCGGGCAGCTGCCGGCCGGCTGGGAACAGGCGATTCCCACCTTTCCGGCCGATCCCAGGGGACTCGCCAGCCGGGTCTCGTCAGGCAAGGTGATCGAGTCGCTCAGCAAGGCCGTGCCCTGGTTCCTGGGGGGCTCGGCCGACCTCGCTCCCTCGACGATGACGCTCGTCAAGGATGCCGGCAGCTTCAGCCGCGACAACTTCGCGGGCCGCAACTTCCACTTCGGGATTCGCGAGCACGGCATGGCGGCCGCCTGCAACGGGATGGCGCTCTCGGGCCTGCGGCCCTACTGCGCGACTTTCTTCGTGTTCTTCGACTACCTGAAGCCGGCCCTCCGGCTCTCGGCCCTCGGGGAGCTGGGCGTGATTTACGTCCTCACCCACGACTCGATCGGCCTCGGCGAGGACGGCCCCACCCACCAGCCGATCGAACAGCTGGCCAGTGCCCGAGCGGTGCCGGGGCTCTCGGTGTTTCGGCCGGCCGACGCCAACGAGGTGGCCGAGACCTACCGGGCCGTGCTGGCCCGCCCCGACCGGCCGGCCGTGATCGTGCTCTCCCGGCAGAACATCCCCACCCTCGACCGGACGGGCCTGGGGGCGGCCGCCGGCGTGGCCCACGGCGGCTACGTGCTCAAGGCTGCCGAGGGGGAAGCCGCGGGGGGCCAGCCCGATTGCATCCTGATCGGCACCGGCAGCGAGGTGCCGCTCTGCCTCGAGGCGGCAGCCACGCTCGCCAACGCGGGCATCAAGGCCCGGGTGGTGAGCCTGCCCTCGTGGGACCTGTTCGCCGAGCAGGATGCGGCCTACCGCGAAAGCGTGCTGCCGGCGGCGGTGAAGGCCCGAGTGGCCTGCGAGGCGGCCTGCGGCTTCGGCTGGGAGCGGTGGCTCGGCGAGCGGGGCATCTTCGTGGGGATGAACTCGTTCGGCGCCTCGGCTCCGGCCGGCCAGCTCTACGAGCACTTCGGGATCACCGCCCAGGCCGTCGCCGCCGCCGCCAAGCAGCTCGTGTAAGACACCGCCGAGAGGGGGCGGGGTTGCCCGTGCCATCTCGCCGGACGCTCCCCGGGGACTGTCCCCGCCGCGGGGACTGTCCCCTTTCGGTATGCCCCGAAGCCAAGCCCTCCGTGGGTCGCGACCCGGATTCGCTGGGGCATTGTTGTCTCCGCTTCAACGCACCGTCCCCTGGCTCGCGCCAGGGGTTTCTATGTGCGTCGCGCGAGTCCAACGAGACACCCCGTCCGGGAGCCCCGGCATCTCATAAAAACCCCGGGCGCGAGCCCGGGGACGGTGGGAACGAAAACCACCCCGCCATCCACAACGCACAGGAAAGGGGACAGTCCCCGAAGCGGGGACAGTCCCCTCA
>CAYRNG010000384.1:0-7276 GCA_964425395.1 uncultured Candidatus Kuenenia sp.
TCGCCGCTACATCGGCAAGCTCTACGCCAAGGAGGTCGTGCTCTCGAACTTTCCGCACGAGTCGCCCGCCGAGGCGCTCGAGCGGTTTGTCGAACTCACGCTCCGCACCGAGGACACGCTGTAGCGGCACGGGGACGGCCCGACGACCGATGGCGTGGTTCGCGTCATCCCCCCGGCTCGCGCCGGGGGGCTTTTATCGAGCGGGCCGTGCCGTCCTCCATGGCGATCCCCGGCCGTTGCTTCTCCCGGCCGCTTCCCGCGGGACGGGCGGGCGGTATACTTTGCCCTGCTACGGTGAAATCCCGGCGTCGGCTCCTGCCGGCTTTCGGGGGTGTAGCTCAGTTGGTTAGAGCGCCAGCCTGTCACGTTGGAGGCCGCGGGTTCGAGTCCCGTCACCCTCGCTTTTCACCGGTCTTTTGCCTGCATTCCCGCCCGTGCCCGTCCGCCGGTTTTCCCGTCGCCCCGATCGCCCAGCGACGGCCCTGGTCACCGGCGGGGCCAGTGGCCTGGGCCGCGCCCTCGTCGAGCGACTCGCCCACGATGGCTGGCAGGTCGCGGCGACCGATCTCGCCGCTCCTCTCGCGGCAGCGGCGTTGCCAGAGGGCGTGATTCGCATAGCGACCGACGTCCGGGATGGTGCCGCCTGGCGATCCCTTCACGACCGGCTACGCGGCGACTGGAGCGAACTCCACCTGCTGGTCAACGCAGCGGGCGTGGGGGCGACCGGCGAGGTGGGCACCCTGCCCGAGCCCCAGTGGCGGAGGGTGCTCGACACCAACCTGCTCGGCACGGCGCTGGGCTGCGAGACCTTCCTGCCCTGGCTGCGGGCGACCCCCGAGCGTTCCCATCTGGTCAACGTCGCCTCGATCGCCGGGATCCTCGCGCCCCCCTCGATGGCCGCCTATGCCGCCAGCAAGGCTGGCGTGGTGGCGATCTCCGAGGCGATCGCGGCGGAGTGCGAACGGGGCCGCCCGGGCGTGACGGTCGTCTGCCCGGGCTTCTTCCGCTCGGGGCTGCTCGACAGCTGGCACTTCTCCAGCGGCCGCGAACGCCGGGAGGCCGAGCGGCGGATGGCCGCGACCATTTGGTCGAGCGACCGCGTGGCCGGGCGGGTGATGGCAGCGATTCACGGCAACGGCCGCTATCTGGTGGTGGGCCTGCAGGCCCGCTGGCTGTGGCGGCTCAAGCGGTTGGCCCCGCGGGCCACGACGGCGCTCGTCCGCGGCATCTACCGCCGGCTGCGATGATGCCGCGTCGGCCCCAGCCACGGCGGCCCGGCGCCGCTCACTCCAACTCGTCGAGCCAGGCCCGCAGCTCGTTCTCATACTCGCTGGCCAGCCCGCCCACGATCAGCTGGCGATGGAAGCTCGCCGCGCCCCCCTTGGTGTGGTCGGCGTCCTCCGCGCTGGGAAAGCGGCGATCCGGGTCGGGGGCAATCAGGCCCCGGCAGAAGTCCATCAACAGCTCGTTGCAGGTCACCTCGGCGGGCAGCACCTGCGGCAGCCGGTGCACGAGCGACCGCTTGGCCTCCAGGAGATCGCGAAACGACTGCAGCCCCGCAAACGGCGGCCGGCCCGAGAGCATCTCGACGAGCACGTAGCCGAGGCTCGCCAGGTCGCTGCGGGGCGTGTTGTCGCGGCCCTCGAGCACCTCGGGCGCGGCGTAGGCGGGCGTGCAGGTGCGGGTGGGGGGCGAGTCGTCCGCGGAGTGGGCCGAGCCGATGTCGATGATCTTCGCGTTGCCCGTCCGCTTGACCATGATGTTGGAGGTCTTGATGTCGCCGTGCACGATCCCCTCGCGATGAAGGGCCGCGAGCGCCGCCAGGCACTCGCGGACGATCGCAATCGCCACGCCGGGCTTGAGCCGCGACTGCTTCGGGCCGGCCGTCACGCAGACGTTGTTGAGATAGGTCCAGCGGTCGTCATCGACGCTGGCCCGGGTCTGCTCGAGCAGCTCCGGCGCCAGCAACTGGGAGAGGTCGTAGCCGTCGATCCACTCCATCTCCATGATCCGGATCCGCCGCTGCTCGACGAAGTTCTGCACGTCGAGCAGGTTGTCCTGCTGGATCTGGGCGACCCGGGCAGCCACTGAGGCGATCCGGTCCATCGCCTCGATGTAGAGGCTCTCGGTCTCGTACCGCTCGGGGGAGAAGATTTTGAGCGCCACCGGGAGTGTGAAGTTGCCTGCCCCCCGCCGCATCGTGAGGTAGACCACGCCCTGCCCGCCGGCCCCGAGCCGCCGCTCGAGCGAGTGATACTCCGTCCAGTTGAGCCGGCCCGAACCGAGGATCTCGGTGTAGCGGGCCAGGAACTCCTCCGGGCAGGGCGAGCCGACGTCGCCGGCGGCCGGAATCGTGGGCCGTTCCTCGCGCAGAATCGTGGTGCTCATGGCGTGCCGCCGTGCGTGCCGGGTTGGTCTGGCGGCGGCTCGGGAAAGCCGAGCCGCTTGTCGACGAGGTTCCGCAGGGCCTCTCCCCGAAGATACCTCCCCAGATTATCGCAGAAAAAATCGGTCATCGCATCGATCCGGCGACCGCTCTGGCCGCCGACGTGGGGCGTAATGATCAGCCGGGGTGCCCGCCAGAGGGGACTTTCGGGGGGTGGCGGCTCCTGCGGTGTCACGTCGATGGCGGCCGAGTCGAGCCGGCCGGCGGCGAGGGCGGCCGTGAGGGCGTGCTCGTCGACAAGTGGCCCGCGGGCCACGTTCACGAGGATGGCCCCGGGCTTCATCCGGGCGAAGGCCGCGGCGTCGATCAGCCCGCGGGTGTGCTCGGTGAGGGGCGCGCAGAGAAACAAGACGTCGGCCGCCGCCAGCACCTCGGGCAGCGACTCAGGCGGCCCGAGAAACTCGACGCCGGCAGGCCGGCAAACGGGAAACCAATCGGTCGCCAGAATCCGCACGCGGAAGGGGGCGAGCACCTCGGCCAGCCGCCGGCCCACGCCGCCCAGGCCAACGATGCCGACGGTGCTGCCGGTGAGATCGCGGGTGGGGCGGCGGACAAACTCTCCCCGCGCCTGCTGCTCGAGAAACAGCGGCAGCCGTCGGGTGCAGGCGATCGCCAAGCCCAGGGCGTGCTCGGCCACCTGGTCGGCCAGCACCCCGGAGGCGCTCGTCACAATGATCGACGAGCCGACGACGCTCGGCACCAGGCAGTGGTCGAGGCCGGCGGCCGACGACTGGATCCACCGCAGCCGGCCCGCGGCCACGGTCTCGTCCCAGGGAACCGGCACCTTAACGTGGCCGCAGAAGATGTCGGCCGCGGGGAGTTCGTCGGCCACCCGCTCCTGACCGGCGTCGACAATCGCCGCAGCAGGGGCCACCGCCGCAATCTGGGCGAGGTGCCGTGGCTCGACGGGATAGCAGAGGACGATCCGCATGGGCGGCCCAGGTTTTCGCAGGCCCACGGTCGATCCGGCAAGGGGGGCCGCCGAGGACTTGTCGCCGCCGGGTTTCGAGGTTCAACTAAAGATTCTCAAAACAACGGTCCCGGCCGCCCACTGTCCCGGCTCATCGTCTCATGCGCACCTCGATCCTCGCCCTGGCCGCCTTGGCGTTTCTGCGGATCGTGATCGGGCTGCATTTCTTCCTCGAGGGCGTCAGCCACCTCCGCGATCCGGAGTGGTCGAGCGTGGGTTTCCGCAAGGCGGCCGTGGGGCCGCTCGCTCCGCTGTATCGCGAGCAGTTGCCGCAGACGGGCGACTGGTCGGTCACGCTGGGCGGCGCCGACCGCCGCTCGACAGATGAGGCGATCGCTGCCTGGGAGGCGAGCGTGGCGGCCGAGTGGCAGCGGCGTCTCGACGAGCGGCTGGGCGTGGCAAGGCTCACCGGCGAGCCGCTTGAGCAGTCCCAGGCCGCGCTCGAGGCGGCCCGCAAGGAACTGGCCGGGTGGGTGGCCGACATCCGCGCGGACTTGGTCGAATACCGGCTCGAGTTGATGCGGCTGGCCGAAATGGAGGCGAGCCCCGCCTCCCGCGAGGTGCCCTTCGAACGGGAGCGGGTGGCGAAGAAGCGGCGGGAGCTCGCCCGCGATGCCTCTGGCTGGATGGCGGCGGCCGCGGCGATCGGCCAGCGGCTCGAGACCGACTGGGATGCCGAGCTCGCTCCGGCCGATCGTGAGCGGGTGGCGGCGGCGGCGCCGCGGACGGCCCTCTGGAAGGCCGACCGGTTCGTGAGCTGGTCGCTGACCACGATCGGGGCCTGCCTGGTGCTCGGCCTGCTGGTGAAGTTCAACGCGATGGGCGGGGCGATCTTCCTGGCCTCGGTCATCGCCTCGCAGCCCTTCTGGGTGCCCGGCGCCCAAGACACCTACGCCCAGTGGGTCGAGATGGCGGCCCTGCTTGCGATCGCCGCTCTGCCGATCGGCGGCTGGAGCGGCCTCGACTATTTCCTCGAGCCCTGGCTGGCTTCCTTCTGCCCGCTACGGCGGGCCTGCCGCGTCGGCGGGTCGCCGAGCGGCACCCCCTGACACCCCTGACACGCCTGACACCCCTTTCGCCCCGAGGTGCCCCGATGAACCTGTCCGAGCAGCAGAAGCAGATCGGCAAGGAGAACTTTTCCGATGCCGTGAGCATCACGCGGCGCGACTTCCTGGCCGGCGTGACGGCCGGCGTGGCGGCGGGCGCGGGCCTGGGCTCGCTCTACTTCGGCTACGGCAAGAGCGTGGGCGATCCGTTGCGGGTGGGCGTGATCGGCACCGGCGACGAGGGAAGCGTCTTGATCGGAGCCCTCAATCCCGACTATCTCAACGTCGTGGCGATCGCCGACATCCGGCCCTACAACCGGTTTCGGGCCTTCCACGGCGACGCCTCGAGCCCGAGCGCGGCCGCCGTCCGCCCCGGCCTGATGGCGAAGTATGGCTGGACCACCGAAGACGCCGCCCGCAAGCAGGTCAAGGTCTACGAGGCCTACGAGGACCTGCTGGCCGACGACGACGTCGAGGCCGTGATCATCGCCCTGCCGCTGCACCTCCACGCCGCCGCGGCGATCAAGGCGATGCGGGCCGGCAAGCATGTGCTCACCGAGAAGCTGATGGGCCACAGCATCCACGAGTGCAAGGAGATGGGTCGCGTCTCCCGGGAGACGGGCAAGCTGCTGGCCACCGGCCACCAGCGGCACTACAGCGTGCTCTACGACAACGCGGTGCACACGATCGGCACCGCCCGGCTGATCGGCGACGTGCACTCCTTGCGGGCCCAGTGGCATCGCGGCAACCTGCCCGGCAAGGATTCCTGGAAGCCGCCGCTGCCGGGCGACGAGAAGCTCGTCAAGCAGCTTGAGGGCTGGAAGAAAGCCCTCGAGCGGGCCAAGCCGGCCGACATCGACGCCCTCCGCAAGCGGATCGCCCAAGCGGAGGCCCAGGCGCTCGACGCCGAGGTCGATGCGGCCGCCCACGGCTACACCCAGATGACACTCCCCGACGGCACCACGCGAACGCCGCTGGAGGAGCTGATCCACTGGCGGCTCTGGCAGCGGACCGGCGGTGGCCTGATGGCGGAGCTCGGTAGCCACCAGCTCGACGCCGCCGGAATCTTCATCTCGGCCATGCACGGCAAGGGAAAGAAGGTCAAGCCACTGACCGTGACGGCCGTCGGCAACCGGAGCATCTTCCCGGCCGACCGCGAGGTGGACGACCACGTCTACTGCATGTACGAGTATCCCGCTCCGGGTTATTTCGACGAGGCCGGCGAGGTGGCCGACCCCAACAAGAAGGTCGTGGTCACCTACTCGTCGATCAACGGCAACGGGTTTGGCGGATACGGCGAGGTGGTGATGGGCACCAAGGGCACGCTGATCCTCGAGCAGGAGCGGGACGTGATGCTCTACAAGGACTCGGCCCGCGACACGCGGGTGACGGTAGCCACCGGCAAGGACGGAGCCCCGGCGCTCGACACGACCGAGAGCGGCGCGGGCCCGGCGGTGGCCGCCGCTGCCGGCGGCGGCGACGCCCCCCCGTCTCGCGGCTACACCGAGGAGATGGAGCACTGGGCCTGGTGCATCCGCAATCCGTCTCCCGAAAATCAGCCCCGCTGCAAGCCGGAAGTGGCGATCGCCGACGCCGTGATCGCCCTGGTGAGCAACATCGCCCTAGCCAACCCGACGACGCAGCCGCGGATCGAGTTTCAGGAGGGCTGGTTCGACATCGCCAGCGACGAGACGCCGGAGGGCGTGAAGCCCGACGTGGGCCGCGAAGCCTACAGAGCGTGAAGGGACGTCCCCGCGGCGGCGACCTGTCGTCAGGTCGCCCTTAGTCCGGGCACTCCGTGACCGGAAGCCGGTTCCGGAGTTTCCGGACGCCGCAGTCCTGCTCGCCCCACCCGCCGCTGCCTCTCAATAGGCCGGCGCGTACCAGCCATCCTGAAACTGCCAGCGGTGGCCACCGGCGTGGATCACCCGGCTCGCGGCATCGCCGTGCCACTCCCACCGCTCGCCGGTGGCCAGGTCATAGACGCTCGAGACGTGCGGCGTGGAGCCGAGGCCCCATCGTCCGTTGGCGTCGAGTTGGAGCATCGGCCTGGCACCCTGGATCGTGAGCAAACGGGCGAGTTCGGGGGCCCGCCGCTCGAGCGCCCGTTGCCGCTCGGCGTCGGTGCCCTGCAGGTCAAACATCCGCGCCGGCTGGGTCGAGCCCGGCCCCATGGCGTATCGGAGGTTGCCGGCCATGTCGGCCTTGCTCCAGGTCCAGCGGCCGAGGCCGCCATCGAAGCGGCCGTAGACGTGACCGGGGCGGATTTCCTTGGCGGTCACCGGATGGAGTTTTTCATCGACGGGGTCGTAGCGATACACGGCGGCCCGGTCGCGGCCGGCATCAGCGGTGGCAGTGGCCTCGGCAGCCGACACGCCGTTGGACTCGCCCGCCCGGGCACTCAGCCCGGGGAAGAGAAAGGCTGCGGCGAAGAGGCCGCACGCGGCGTAGAGCAGGATTCGCACCATGGGGCACTCCCGGGAAGCCGGCTTCGACCCCGCCCCGACGCGGGGCGGATTCGGTGCCATGTCCTCAAAGCCATGCCCTCAAAGATAGGCCCCCGCCGGATGACGAGCGGCAGCGTCGGGAAAGGCGGCCTCCAAGGCCGCCCCCGCCCGCCGTCACGACCGCTTCAACCCGGCATTGCACACCCCTCTTTCGGGGAACTACACTCCCGCATTGGCCGGCGGCCTGCCCCGCCCCCCCGCGCCGCCCCCCCGGAGCACTCGCATGAACAATGCCGACGGCTACGTGATCGACGTCGACTACATCCCGGGGTTCTACCCCCAGCTCGCCCCGGCCTCGCTGCGGCAC
>CAYRNG010000385.1:0-6742 GCA_964425395.1 uncultured Candidatus Kuenenia sp.
CGGCAGGCCACGACCGGCGAGGTGCCGGCCGACCCCCTCATCGCCCGCGGGGTGGCGGCCTGGGGAGGCAATGCCGAGGAGGCGGTCACCGCGCTCGAGCACTCGCTTGACGTGCTCGGGGGCATCGACCGCAACGCCCACCTCCCCACGCTCATCGACGCCTGGACCGCGGTTCTCGAGGCCCCGCGGCTTGCCCACTCCGCCTGACCGGAAAAACCTCGGAGGAATCCCCTGGCTTGCGCCAGGGGTTTTTATGGGGCAGCGCACATAGAAACCCCGGGCGCCAGCCCGGGGACGGTGGGTGAGCGGGCCATCGCGGCATCCACCCCGCCGGGCGCCAGCCCGGGGATCAAGAAACCCCGGGCGCCAGCCCGGGGACGGTGGGTGAGCGGGCCATCCCGGCATCCACCCCGCCACCCGCGTCCGGATGTCCGGCCAGAGCCCTGGAAAACCTTGCGGGCCAAGACCGCCGGCATCGATTTTGCCGGCCTCGCCGGTCGAATCAATCCTTGGGGGCTGCGTGGGGTGGCGCGTCCCGCGAACGCACCGGCGGACGGCGATCGATCGATGGGGACGACACGCCATCAGGCTGGTTACCGCCGCCGCAGCTTGCTCCGGGGCGTCTTGCTCCGGGGCGGCTTGCTCGTGGCCGCCGCGACGTTCTGGTCGGCCGGCGGGCCGACGAGCGTCGCCGATCCGCCCCCGCTCGTGCCGCTGCGGCTCGCGGCTCCGGCCGAGCTTCCCGCTCCTCCGCCGGCCTTCAGGCTCGACAAACCGCAGGCTGGGGATGGGCTGACCGAGGCCGTGGCCACCGACGAGCCCGGCGGGGATGTGGCGGGGGCTCCGGCGGCGCCCTTGCCCGATGCCGCCTGGAGCGACCCCGACGGTGTCAACTGGATCGATTCATGGGGCAATCCGGCGGCCCGACCGGCCGCCCCCCGCAGCGGCCCCGCCGGCCGCGTGCTCGACCGACTCGGTGAGCGGCGGTCGGAGGCTCGGGGCAGCGAGCCGGGCAGCCCGCGGCGGCCGGGCTCGGCGATGGTGGAGCGGGTCCGCAGCCGGCTCCGCAGCGAGGGACGGCTCGCCCGGGTGCCCTCCCATCCGGCCGGCGGGCCGGTCGATCTGGCAGACATCAGCGACGGCTGGCCCACGCCGACGCGGCTGCTCGACGAGCTCGAGTCGCTGGCCGCGGCGACGCGGGCCGGGCGGCCGCATGTCTCCAACTGGGCCACCCGCACCCTCGACGCCCTCCACGCCACGCTCGAGACCGACGGGCCGACCGATCCCCGGGCCGGCGAAACGCTGCTCGTCCTCGGCGAGCAGGTGACCGCCGGAATGTCTGCGGCCGATCTCGGCGTGCCGTCGCCGCTGGCCTCGCAGACCCGCCGGGTGGCGTTGGCGGTGGCCCGGCGGGTGGCGGTCTGGCGGGCGGCCGCGGCCCTCTGCGTCGAGGCGGAGGCCGAGGCTGCAGCCGAAGCAACGCTCGCCGCCAGCGGGATCGCCCTCCCGCCGCCGACCAGCTCGCTCGGCCCCCGGGCCATCGCCATGCTCGGCTTCCTCGAGCGGTACGAGACGGGCGGGGAGCCGGCCGATGCCGCGGCAATCCGCACGGCCCTCGAGGCGATCCTGGCGGGAGGCTCCGCCGCCGAGGCCGACCTGGGTCGGGCGATCGCCGATCATTACCACGCCCCCAACGTGCGGATCGCCGTGCACCGGGAGTTCGTCGAGCGGATGCTGCCGGAGGCGACGGTCACCAACGGGCCGGTTCAGGATTTCGTGCTCGGCCGGCCGGTGCGGGGGCGGAGCACCGTCGAGCAGTCCACGGCCGTCCGGTTCGTGCCCCACCCGGGCGAGATCCGCCTGGAGCTCGTCGTCAACGGTGAGGTGGCCTCACGGACGGTCACCTCCTCCGGCCCGGTCTCGATCCACTCCCGGGGCCAGGCCACGTTCAACGTTTTCAAGCCGATCGTCGTCACGGCCGAGGGCCTCGCCTTCGCCCCGGCCCGGGGGACTGCCTCGAGCCGGGCCCAGCTGGCCTCGATCGAGACCAACTTCGACAACGTGCCGATCATGGGGCCGCTGGTCCGCTCGATCGCCCGCAGCCAGCACGACGACGCCCGCCAGGAGGCCAACCGAGAGGTGAGCGGCAAGATCGTGGGCCGGGCCTGCCGCCAGGTGGATCAGGAAGCCGAGCCCAAGCTCGCCGAGATGGCCGAGCGGATCCGGGACCGGCTCTGGCAGCCGCTGGTGACGCTCGGCCTCGAGCCGACGCCGGTGGGGCTCGAGACCACCGAAGACGTGGCGAGCGTGCGGCTCCGGCTGGCCTCCCCCAGCCAGCTGGCCGCCCACACGCCCCGGCCCCGGGCCCCGGACGGGGCGCTCGTCAGCGGGCAGGTGCACGACACGGTGGCCAACAACGCCATCGACCGGCTCGACCTGGCCGGCCGGCGGCTCGATCTCACCCAACTGGCGGCCCACGTCTGCCAGCGGCTGGGCATCGAGCCCAAGGAGCCAGCCGACCTGCCCGATGGGGTGCTCGTGACCTTCGCCCGCGAGGCTCCCCTGCGGGTCCAGTCTCGCGACGGGCTGGTGCATGTGCGGGTGGCCCTCGACGCCTTCGAGAGCGGCCGCCGCTGCTGGCACGAGATCGTGGTCAAGGTGGCCTATCGGCCGGTGGTCCGCGGGCCGCAGGTGTTTTTGGAGCGCGAGGGGCCGGTTCAGATCGGCGGCCCGGCCCACGAGGGCCGGATGGAGATCGGGCTGCGGACGATCTTCGGCAAGATCTTCGCCAAGGAGCGGCCGGTGCCGATCGTGCCCGCTTCGGTCACCGCCAACCCGCGGCTCGCCGGCCTGCGGGTGGTGCAGGCGGTGGCCACCGACGGCTGGCTGGGCATCGCCCTGGCCCAGCCGGCGGAGAACATGACCGGCCAGCCGGCGGATCTCTCGCCGACCGCCGAGCAGCCCCCGGCTGCCGACCGCCGCCTCTTGCGGCGCTAAGTCGATCGCCGACAGTCGAGCCCCTTCTGGGTGGCGGCAGGCGCGGGGGAAAGCCGGGCCGCGGAGCCGGTCGCCCGGGTCAGCCTCGTGGAGGCTGCCGGCCACCACGGCGGCGTTTTTAATTCTGCGAGCAAACGTAGCCGCGGGTTGACCCTTCGGGCAGGCAAAGCCTGTTTAACCCTGCGGACAGGCGAACGGAATTTCAGGTTGCGGGGCCCTGCGGCCAGAGCTTACAATTCCGCAACATATGACAGTTATTTCGTGTGTTACTCATCGTATGACATTTTTGTCACGCTTTACTGATCGTGTGTGTATTCAGTCCTGCCGAGCCGCCGGCCTGCGGCTGCCGCCGATTCTTCGCCCCTTTCTCGTCGGGCGGAACCTCTGACTCGATCCGCGGCTCATTGCTCTCTCCTCCGCTCGAGGTGTCGATGGCGATTCCCCTGCTCGTGGCCCTCCTCCCCCTGTTCTCCGCGATCCTCGTGATCATCGGCGGCCCCGCGTCGTTTCACCGCCGCGTGAAACTCGCCGCCTGGCCGATCGGCCTGGCCTTCCTGGCGGCCGTGGCCACGCTCGTGCGGGTGGCCGGCGAGGGGCCGCTGCGGCTCGACCTCACCGGCACCGACGGCGGCTCGCTCCTGGCCCTGCCCTTCGGGATGTACGTCGATCGGCTGGCTGCGCTCATGATGGTGGTCGTGACCGGCGTGGGCACGATCATCTACGCCTACTCGGTCCGTTACATGTATCAGGACCGCTTCGAGCGGCGGTTCATGGCCCTGATCGCCTTCACGATCGCGGTGATGGTCTGCCTGGTCTCATCGGCGAACCTGCTGATGATGTTCGTGTTCTGGCAGTGCCTGAGCTTCCTGTTGGCGGTGCTGGCCAACAACCACGTCCATCCGCAGACCCTCCAGGGGTCGTTTCGAACGTTCACGCTCCTGCGGCTCGGCGACGTGGCCTTCCTGGCAGGCATCATCCTCGCCCGGCAGGTCTACGGCACACTCGACATCCCGCTGCTTCTCGAGCGGGCCACGGCGATGCCGGTGATGCTCGAGCCGCTCGCCGGCTGGCGGATCTCGGCGGCCACGGCCGTCGCGGTGCTGTTGCTTGTCGGCGGGATGACGAAGTCGGCCCAGTTTCCCCTCCACATCTGGCTGCCGCGGCAGCTCTACGCCCCCACGCCCGTCACCGCCCTCCTCCACGCGGGAATCATCAACATGGCCGGCTTTCTGATCAACCGGCTGGCACCGCTCTACGGGCTGAGTTCGACGGCGCTTCACCTGGCCTTCGCGGTGGGCCTCGTGACCACGCTGGTCGGGGCCTCGATGATGCTCGTCCAGAGCGACATCAAGCGGATGCTCGGCTTCTCGACCGTCGGCCAGATGGGCTACATGCTGATGGAGTGCGGGTTGGGGGCCTTCTCGCTGGCCGTGTTTCACCTCGTGGCCCACGGGCTCTTCAAGGCCACCCTGTTCTTGAGCTCCGGGAGCCTCATCAACCAGGCCCGCGAGGAGCCCGTCTTCCCCGACACGCCCCGGCTGCCTCCCCCCCGGCCCGCCTCGTGGGGCGTGTGGCTGGTGGGCCTGGTGACGACGCTCCTGATCCCGCTGGTGATCATCCTCGTGACCCACGAGCTGCTCCACGTGCCCTTGCTCGAGTCGCAGGGCAACGTGATCTTCCTGTTCTTCATCTGGCTGACCGCCTCCCAGGCGCTCACCACGCTGGCCCGCGTCCAGGCGATCTCCTCGCTGAGCGTGATGGTGGGGCTGCTCTTGGCGCTCGTGGCCGCCGCCTTCGCCTACCTCTGGGCGGTCGAGTCGTTCACTCATTTCCTTTATCCCGACCACCAGGAGGTGCTTGGCTACTTCGCGGCCGCGGCCCTGCCCAAGGGCGTGTTCGACGCGGTCGTCGTCGCCGCGGCGGTGCTCGTCGCGGCCCGCTGGCACTACCTGTTCCGGCTGGCCCAGGGCCGGCCGATTCAGCCGCCGGCGGCGGTGGCCGAGTGGCTGCGGCGGGTCTGGGTGACGCTTGCCAACGGGTTCTATGTGGACGAGGCCTGGCAGTGGGCCGGGAACGTGATCATGCGGGGAGCCCGCCGGATCGATGCTTGGGGAGATCGCGCCTGATGCAGGGAATCACGTTGCTGGGAATCACGTTGCAGGGAACCGGACTGGATGGGCTGTTGGCCGACGCGCCGCTGGCGGCGCTCTCGGCAGGGGTGCCCCTGGCGGGCGTGGTGGCGGCAGTCGCCGTGTGGGGCAAAGCCCGGCTCCTGCGGGCCTTGTGCGTGGCCGTGGCGGTGACGAGTCTCGTGGCGGTGGGCCTCGTGGCCGGCCGCTTTGCCACCACTCCACTGGGCCTCCTGCCGGCCGTGATCCTGCCGGCCGCCGCCGCCGCCGCGCTGCTCGGCCAGCCGGCTCATCACCGGCATCGGCTCTCGTGGCTCGAGACCCTCGTCTGTCTGGGCCTCGCCCTCGGCAGCCTGGCCGGGGCCGACATCTGGCAGCATGCCTGCAAAGCGGCGCTCGTGCTGGCGGTGATCTATCTGCTCGTGCGGGCCCGGTCGAGCTTCGAGCCGGTCGCCTGGTGGGGCGTGAGGGCGCTTGCCGTCTCTTTGGCGGGACTGCTCCTCGTGCGGTCGGCCGACGAGCGGCTCACGATCTGGGCGGCCCTGGCGGCCTGCGTGCCGCTCTTGCCGCTCGCGCCCTTTCACGCCGGCTACGCCGCCAGCCTGACCCGGCTGCCCGGCAGCACGGCCGGGTTTCTGGCGGTGGCGCTGCCGCTGGTGGGCCTGCACTCGGCGGCCACGCTCCTCGGCGACCTGCCCGGGAATCTCTGGAACGGGATCGGCTGGCTCGCCCTGGCCGGAGCGGCCTGGGGAGCCGTGCGGGCGGTCGTGCGGACCGACTTCCGCGGGATGGTGGCCTTCGGGAGCGTGTCGCTCTTGTCGCTGGCCTGGTGGTTCGCGGCGGGCACGGCGGGCCCCAGGCTGCCGGCGGCCACGATCTATGTGGCGGGCGTGGCCCTCGCGGCCGGCGGCCTCCTGGCGGCCTGGCAGGTGGTGCGGTCGCGGTATGGCGACGCGATCGACCCGCGGGGCGTCGGCAACCTCGTCCAGGGGATGCCCACGTTTGCGGCGCTCGCCTACATCCTCGGCCTGGCGGCGATGGGGCTGCCGCCATTCGGCCCGTTCACCGGCTTCGTGAACCAGGCCGTCGAATTGCCGCTGCCGGCCTGGGGCGGGCTGGGGATCGTGCTGGTCGTCTGGCTGGTGGCCTCGTGGTATGTGATCGGGATGATCCACCGGGTGTTGTTTGGCCCCGATCGGCCGGAGCTCGCCCAGACCGATCTGGTGCCCCAGGAGGTCGTGTCGCTCTCCACCTACGTGCTGTTGTTGGCCGCAGTCGGGCTCCTGCCCGCCGGCCTCTTGGCCCGGCCCGAGCCGCCGGCCCCGACGATCGTTTTCGATGCCGGCGTTGTGGATGACAGTCTCGAAGAGGTGCAGCGATGAAGGGGCTCCAGTTTCAGTCCACGAAGCATCCCGAGCTCAACGCCGACGTCCAGGAGGCCACGCTCGTCGTCAGCCAGTACTGGCCGATGCGGTCGTTCGTGCATCACAACCCGCTCGACCACCTCCGCAAGCTGCCCTTCGGCGAGGCCGTGGCCGAGAGCATGCGGTTCCTGAAGACGCAGGGCTACCTGCCGGATCGGATCTACCGCCGCTACCTGGCCAGCGGGCGGATCA